>JABDJV010000061.1 GCA_013003295.1 Pyrinomonadaceae bacterium
CCGTATGCAGGCCGAGTATGATTCGGCGGGGCACAGCAAGGCAAATTTGGCGAAAACGATCACACTCGTAAAACAGGATACCGGTGAAAATAAAACGCTGATTCACAGCACGCTTTCGACCGGCAATGCGAGCTCTTCGGAACATGTTGCAGGCCAAAGAACCGGCGTCAATACGGCGGCGTTTGGTTTAAGCCGCGGCTACATGTCTCTTGCCGCGATCTGCCTGATCGCACTCCTTGGAATAGGTGCCTGGTTGGTAGTTCCGGGACTGCTTACCGCAAGCCCTAAGAATTTCGATTCAATTCAGGTTTCGCGTTTGACCGATAATGGTGAGGCGCATTTTGCATCGGTTTCGCCGGACGGGAAATTGGTCGCGTTTGTAGATACCCAAAACAATAATTCAAAACTTGTTGTACGTCAGGTCGCAACGGGAAGTACGGTCGAAATCGTGCCCGCGACCGAGGACGAATTTATGCAGCCGCGGTTTTCACCCGATGGCGAGTTTATTTATTACGTAACTTCAAGCAATGGGATCGGAACTGCGTATCGAATATCCACCTTGGGTGGGAAAATAAAAAAACTCGTTACCGATATTGATTCGCCGACTTTCCTTTCACCAGGCGGAAAAGAATTTGCATTTATACGGCACAATCCGACTACGGGCGGCGACAAGGTCTTTCTTGTCGACGAGGACGGTGGAAATCTCAGGGAATTTATTTCGACAAAAAATGTTGGTTTCAAGAAATTTACTGATGCGTTTTGGTCTGCCGATGGCGAACGGCTATTTCTCACCGGATATGAAAATAGTGAGAATCCTGAATATTCTGTGAAGGTCATTGCGGTCGCCAGATCAGATCAGAAAGTTTCGATGCCGATGGAGACACAGCGGCTCGACGATGAGGGTTGGAAATCTGCGTATAGTTTTCAAATGCTGAAAGACGGATCAGGTTTGGTATTTGTCGGGAAAGAGGAGACGGACGACAGCCGACAGATTTGGCATCTGAATTTCCAAACGGGGGAACTCGATCAGGTGACAACCGACACCAGTGATTATAATTCCGTCAGCGTCTCGTCGGATGGAAAGACGGTTATCGCAACAAAGTTTGATCATATTTCAAATTTGCATTCGTATATTCCGTCAACAAAAGAACTCAGGCAGATAATCGGCGAGAGCCGGAACCTGATCGGATATCGAGCGATAACACAGATGCCGGACGGAAGAATCCTGTTTGCCAAGAGGGCAGGTTCGGAGATCGATATCTATTCGGTCAACGAAGATGGAAGTGACGAAAGTCAATTGACCTCGGACAGCAAGGCAAACTTAAACCCTGTTGCGACAAGCGACGGCAAGTACATTCTATTTAATTCCAATCGGGATGACGGCCACGGTATTTGGAGAATGAATGCGGACGGCACCAACCCGGTACAACTGACGAAGCCCCAAAAGGCAATGGATGGCGGGATTCAAATTGGTAATGAGAATCGCACGGTTTTCTTTTCTCGTCAGACAAATGACGGCGGAAAAGGAAGGTTGATGAAGGTATCGATCGACGGGGGCGAGGCTGAAATGTTGCTTCCCGAATCGACCACATCCGATTTTGCTCCGAGTGTTTCGCCCGATGGAAAAAAAATGGCGTACCGGTCAATTTTTTACGATAGCGAGACGTCGGAATTTGAATCGACTATAAATATCGTGTCGCTCGATAAAGACAAAATTGGCGAGGTGCTCAAGAAAGAAGCGTTTGATCTAGGGAATAAGTTTGATTGGACCGCTGATAGCAAGTTTCTCACTTATTTAAACAAGGAGGGAAATGACAATCTTTGGAACATGTCCCTAACAAGCGAAAATAAGATACAGCTGACGGATTTCACTAACGACAATCTCATTAATTTTTCGTGGGGAAGCAAGGGCGACAAGCTTTTCGTTGTAAGGGGAATAGCGAAAAGCGATCTCGTTTTGATCAAGGATGATGCCGGAGAGAAGACCTAGGCTCGTGGTTAGGAGGCTCGTTAAAGGTAAGCGAACCAATCGCTTACCTTTTGCTTTTTCTTTATGCTATCTTTAACGGACTATGGCCAAAATCTCATTTTACGGCGGGACCGGGACGGTTACCGGTTCTAAATATCTCCTTGAACACAATGGCAAGAAGATCCTCGTTGATTGCGGACTCTTTCAGGGGTTGCGTAAGTTGCGCGAACGAAACTGGGCTGAGCTCCCATTTAAACCAAGTGAAATCGACGCCGTTGTTATCACCCACGCGCATATTGATCACACCGGATTCCTGCCGCGGGTCGTCAAACTAGGTTTTGACGGGCCCGTTTTTACGTCCCGCGCGACCGGCGATCTGATGAAGATCCTTTTGCCCGATTCAGCGAGGCTGCAGGAGGAAGAAGCAAGATATCGAAACCGTAAGGGATTGACGAGCCACACCCCTGCACTGCCGCTTTATGATGAAGACGACGCCAAGGAGACGCTGCAGCGATTAAATCCTGTTCCAAACGATGGCCAACCAGTCGAGATCTGCGAAGGCTTTAAGGCCAGCTTTAACGTTGCCGGACATATCTTAGGTGCCAGTTTAGTGCTGGTCGAGATGGAAAAAGCCCGGGAAAACGGGGAGTCGATTAGGTTCTTGTTCTCGGGCGACCTGGGACACTATGACCAACCGATCTTAAAGGACCCTGCTCCGCCTCCGGCATGTGATTATTTGATGGTTGAATCGACCTATGGCGACCGCCTTCACACCGAGGTAAAGTCAGACGACCAGTTGACCAAGATCATCCACGAAGGTCTGAAACGAAACGCGCCGATATTGATTCCGGCGTTTTCAGTCGGACGAACGCAAGAGATTCTTTATTTGATTCGTGAGCTTGAGGAAGAGGGAAGGATTCCGGTGCTCCCGGTGATCGTCGATTCACCAATGGCGAAACAAGCGACCCAGGTTTACAACCGTTGGCGGGAAGAGCACGATGAGGAGTATGCAAGCATCCTCGCCCGGCAGCAACATCCGCTTCGAACCGGTTCAATGACTACTACCAATAACCGCGAAGATTCAAAAAAGTTAAATAAACTAAATGATGCGAGAATCTTTATCAGTGCCTCGGGAATGCTCAGCGGCGGAAGAGTTCTTCATCATGCAAAAAGGATCTTGCCAAACAAGGATGCCACGATAGTATTCGTCGGATTTCAGGCAGCCGGGACGCGCGGGCGCAGAATAATCGACGGTGAGAAAGAGATCAGGATAATGCGCGACTGGATACCCGTGCGCTGCCATATCGAACGCATCGATGGGTTTTCGGCCCACGCCGACTGGAAAGCCGTATTGAAATGGTTAGGCGGATTGGAAAACACCCCAAGGGCGGTATTTACAACCCACGGGGAGCCCGAAGCGGCGGCGGCCATGGCGCAGCACATTCGTGACGAATTTGGTTGGAATGTTGTTGAACCCGAGTATATGCAGACGGTCGAGCTTGAATAGAATGAGGTTATTTTGGCTGCTCTTCGCCTATATGGAAAACTGCATCGCCGAGATTTACGACTGCAGCCTGGCTTACGCAAAAGATCCAACCGTCCATTGGAGATCTAATTTTCTTTTGGAATTGTGCGTACGGCCCGTTAATATTCGCCAGCACCTGTCGTTTCTCAACAAAAGACCCATTATCGACGAGCGGCTGGAACATTCCTGAATGCCGCGCACGGATCCAGCGGTTCCGATGCAGGAACTTTGTTTTTTGGGGTATATTGTCGTCGGAATTTTTTCGGATGCCCAGATAGTTGAGAACATTCCGCACACCCTGAACACCGGTTTCTACTACCTGATCATCGATCGTCTTCGACTTTCCGCCTTCAAAAATAATCGTTGGCGTGCCAGCGTCGTTTAAAACGCGCCGAATCGACCCCTTGGGGGCTTTATTCTGGAGCAACGTAAACGGTGCGTCAAACGCCCTGGCAAGTCTGATGTTTTCTTCATGAAAAAGATCGTATCGAATCTGCGGGTAATTGAATCTTTCGCCGGCGCCCGCATGAAGATCGATAACCACGTCGGCATG
>JABDJV010000062.1 GCA_013003295.1 Pyrinomonadaceae bacterium
GTAGCAAGGAACTACAAACGAGCGGGCTTTGACGACATGCGGCGCATTTCGTTTCAGAATTCCGCGCTCCTTCAGCGCTTCCCGTACCAGAGGAATATCACCCTGGGCGAGATAACGAACTCCGCCGTGAATTAACTTTGTCGAGCGGCTCGAAGTACCTTTTCCAAAGTCATACTGCTCGAGTAATAAGACATCAAGCCCGCGAGCCGCAGCATCAACGGCGCACCCGACTCCGCTGGCGCCGCCGCCAATTATTACGATATCCCAGGAAACTCTGCGGGTCCGGATTCGCTCAAGATTTTTGTCGCGGTTCATGAAATTTTTAACAAATGAGAAAAGGCGGGCAAGCCCGCCTCTAAACTACGTTTTGATCATCCGTATTGAGCTGCAATTGTCTATCGATCTCTACCTCTCGCCTCTGGCCATTTCGGTTTCCGTTTCAAGCTCTACGGCAAGTTTTCTGACAACGGGCTGATCAAGTGTTTCGATCCAGCGCAGGGATTCATCCAGGACCCGATGCTGATATTGTTTCCATAAAGGTTTTCCGACGACCGAGCCAAATTCACCATCATAAAATGCGGTTCGCGGCGGACGAACGCGATCAGCCATTTTCCTCTCGACGGCGAGCATCATCGTCGGAATATCCAGCTGCTCGATAGCACGCGCAATGAGTCCGAGAGTCTGATGACAAAGACGAGAAGCGGGGATCAGCAAAACGGCCTGAACCGAATTTTCTGCGACTCGTTTTGCGAGCTGCGGGGCGAGTTCATCGGCTACCCTGGCCGCGTTCGGGATGTGTCCGGCAAGCGACCACCAAACGTGGTTCAATCTTCCGATCACAGCGTTTTCTTCATATTCCCGCAGACGATCGATCGGAATTTGGACGTTCATATCTTCCATGACCGCAGCCGGATCATAGCCTCTTGCGGCATATTTCAGGTCCTCAGCTTCGATCTCAACAGGAATCTCCTTAAAGGAAATATCGCCGTCACGGGAATCGGTTTCAAAAGATTCGGTGCCGTCAATATAGGCGCCCGCCGACGAGATCAATGCCAGGTTGAGCATCGGCAAGGCCCGCCGGACAGGTGTGAAGGGGGCATAGACATTTTCAACAAAAGGATAGTTGGCGAGGTCTTCACCACCATTCCAGCGCGAAAACCTGCTTTCAAATTCACTCTTTTTTTCAATTAGTTCCATAAGTGTTTACATTTTTAACTCGTCCGGAAGTTCAAAATCGGGAACTCCTCCTGATGCTGGATCCGGCCGGGATTCAGTGTAGCTTCTTGACAATATAAAAAAGGCGATCAATGCCGCGACGATACCTGTGATCAAAACCCAAACGGAATATTGATGCCATGTTGCAAACTGAATTCTGACGGGAGAATCAGCCGCGATCCCATCAATCGGACCATCCATTAGCGACCTGAGATGATTGAGATAAAGGCCGATAATGCCTTGACCGACAGCGCAGGCAGCGGTCATAAGAAGCAGCATGAATCTCTGAAGCCAAACCCAAACAGACCTTGCCTCGCCTCTCGAAATAAACGAACTCAGGATAAGCAAAACACCGATCGCGATGCCGCTAAAATTCAATATCGTTAGAGTTTTATTGACGACGCCGCCGGCCAACTCGCGAGATTCGATCACGCTAAACGCACTAGGTGCAACAGCTAGCGAGAAAAATGTAGCGGCACCAAGCCATAATCCGACCAACAAGAGCTCAAACTTTGAAATTATTTTCATTTGATACCTAACGCAAAATTCTTAACAGGTATTATGAAGCGTTTTACAGAAAAGGGCAAAGAATGAGAATCCAATCTTACTGATTGTCGCCCTGGAGATATGCCCGATTTACCTATTCCGAAATTCTTCATAGTTTCAGCGTAAAAAAGCTTGATTTAAGCAGCAGAATAGGGCATAATTTTAGTGTTAAACATTGTTTGTTTCCCCGACAAACAAGAAGTCTACTGATTCCCGTAAAAAAAGCCCTCCGTTCGCCTTTCCTTTCTAATGAGTTTTATCAAGAAAAATTCTCTGGTTGTTTCTATTGCGCTTGCGATTATCGCGGCCGCGGTAGTAACTGCATTTTGGGTGAAAGGAGGATCAGTACTGGCGTTTTTGGGAGATGGCACGTCATTTGACGGAAATGCCTTCGAGATCTGGAAGCTTCCGGTTCTCTTCATTCTTGCCGCCTTTTTTGGTCTCGCAGCGGAAAAATTGAGCGCCGCCAGGTACTTAATGATCTCTGCCGGCTTTCTTGTATTCTGGTTTGCAGCAGGGATGCTATTCACAAAAGTTACCGGAATGAGCTTTTTGTTCTTGCCGGTTGCTTTTCTGATGCCACTTGTTTTTGCAGCAGTTCATACGAAAAAGCTATGGATAATCGATGATCGTCTGAATCAGAAACTGCAGCGGCTGGCACAGACGGGTCAGTTGCTCGAGGGTAAATCAGCTGACTTTAGAATCGAAAGCGGATTAACTTTGCTAAAAACAGTTTTGCCTCTTTCGGAAGTGATAGTTTTCAAGCGGCGCGATTCGGGCGAACTTATGCCGATCGGCCGGACGAGAAATGAAAGCGGGACCGACTCTCTTTCGTCCCGCCAAAATTCATGGAGGAATAACGTCGAGATGTGCGAAAGGGCTCTCGATTCGGGCGAAACGGTTTTACAGATCGAGGACGAGACGAAAGGTGCTGCGAAGATCGCTTTGCCCCTGGTAGTCGATGATTTGAAGGTTGGCGGCTTGTTCATAAATGTTCGGGAGGATTTTGAACAAGAGGATCAGAATCTTCTGGAAGCTTTCAGCGACCAGTTGGCCAGAAATTTTCAGCGAAAAGACCTGAGGGATAATTCCATCCGCGATGGATCAAAGGCGGGGCTGTTCTCAACTGCTAACAATCTAAACCGCGAGGGCATTGTGAATCTCGTCAAGGGAACGATCGAAGAACAGTCGTTTGGCGTTGTCGCAACCTCATATTTCAGAGAGGCCCATGCGATCGCCTATCTCGACGGAACGATCGCCCACGCAAACCGACAGATGTTGGGTCTCGCAAAGGTAACCGAACAAGAGATTGCCGGGATAAACTTATTCGATCTGCTCGAACGGTTTAAGACGGATCTCTTCAACGAGCCAAAGATCGCTATCAGGCGAGTTCTGCAGACTGGCAAAGCCTACGAATGCGAATTGGAATTTCCCGAGGTAGAAACGAAATTAGGTTTGGAAATCAACCTGGTGAAAAACTCAACCGAAATCGGGGATTCGGAAATAATAGAAAAACCGGCGTGCCTTTTGATCACATTCAGAGATATCACCGCGATCAAGGAAAACGAAAAAATGCGCAGCGATATGACAAATTTGATGTCACACGAACTGCGAACTCCGATAACGAGCATCCAGGGATTCGCCGAAATGCTCATGCTTGACGAAAATATACCGGAGGAATCGCGGGAATACTTGCAGACCATCGCAAATGAATCGCAGCGCGCAGCCAATTTGCTATCCAACTTCTTATCGGTTGCGAATTTGCAGCAATCCGATAAAAAGGAATTTCTGAAATCTCCGGTGAAGTTAGATAAGGTCGTGGAAGAAGTTGTAGGTAATCTTCAAGATGAGGCCAAGAGAAAAAGAATTCGCCTGGTAGAACGGCAGGACAAACGGATCCCGGTCGTCGCGGCGGACCGCGGTTTGATCACAAAGGCGATCTCTCATTTGATCGATAACGCGATCAAATACAGCCCGGAACGAAGCTCAGTGATCATTTCAACGATTCTCGAGTCGGATTTCTTAAGAGTGGAAGTAGAAGACCGCGGTTATGGAATACCCGCTGCGGAACAGGAGAAGATCTGGCAGAAGTTCTATCGCGTAGCACGAACCGGTCAGGACAAAGAGGAAGAATCAACCGGGCTTGGGCTTTCGATCGTAAAGGAGATCATTGAGCAGCACAGCGGAGATGTCAGCGTAAAATCCGAGGACGGATTTGGATCGAAATTTAGTTTTAGAATTCCAAGATTCTGAGATCGACAGCATTTCAGCCAGGATCATTGACGGAGACCCTCCGTCTTTTTTATTTTTAAACAAAACAACTCACTGTGAGACTGTGTTAGTCTTATGAGCTAATTTTATGAACGTCCAAGAATACAATAGTAAAGCCTGGGATCGCCTCGTCACAAAAGATGATCAATGGACTGTCCCGGTAAGCACCGAGGTGATTGAGAATGCCCGAAAGGGTGAGTTTTCTATAGTTCTGACCCCAAATATACCCGTTCCGCGAGACTGGTTTCCGGATGACTTTAAAGGAATTGATATTTTGGGCCTTGCTTCCGGCGGGGGACAGCAGATGCCCATTCTTGCTGCACTCGGGGCAAACGTGACGTCGTTTGATAATTCCCGAAAACAGCTTGAGCAAGACACTTTTGTTGCCGAAAGAGATGGATTGGATATTCGGGTCGAACAAGGCGATGCTGCCGATCTTTCACGGTTTGACGACGAAAGTTTTGACCTCATTTGGCATCCTTGTTCAAATTGCTTTATGCCTAAACTTCAACCGGTTTGGGACGAGGCCTTCAGAGTTTTACGAAAGGGCGGTGCGATGCTTTCCGGATTTCACAATAGCTTCCTATTCATCTTCGATCGGCTCAAAGACGAAGAGGATGACATCCTGGAAGTGAAGCACTCGCTTCCATATTCTGATCTAAAAGATCTAACGGACGAAGAAAGAGCACGTTTCATTCCAAATGACGAGCCGTTGGAGTTTGGACATACGCTTGACCAGCAGATCGGCGGGCAGATTGAGGCCGGGTTTATAATATCCGGCTTTTTTGAGGACTACTGGTCTGATGAAGCTACGGCACTCAACAAATACTGTCCAACATTTATCGCTACGAAGGCGATCAAGATGTAAGATGACGAACATCACCGAAGCTGCATCGCAGGCGTCAAGGATTCTCAAAGACGCCGATATCCCAAATCACCGCATGGAAGCGAGATCGCTTCTCTCATTGGCGCTTGGCAAGGACACAACCTTTTTGATCGCACACAATGATGATGAGCTGACCGATAATGAGCTCAAGCTCTTTCTTGATTTAGTTGCGCGGCGGGCAAACCGCGAGCCGTTTCAACACATCGCCGGAAAACAGGAATTTTATGGGCTTGATTTTAAGGTTTCATCCGCGGTTTTGATACCGCGTCCGGAAACGGAGTTGATCGTCGAGGCAGGAATCGAGATCTTGAGCGAAAAAACGGAACCCAGGTTTTGCGAGATCGGGGTCGGCTCGGGATGTATTTCGATCTCGATCCTGAAAAATTCGGAGGATGCGCAAGGAGTTGCGACAGATGTTTCTGCCGCTGCAATTGACGTTGCAGAACTGAATGCACGAAAACACGGTGTAAACGATAGATTAGACCTGAAATCCTCAGATCTTTTTGCAAAATTAGGCCACACCAGATTTGATCTGATCGTCTCAAACCCGCCGTATATTCGGGCTGGCGACTTCGATGATTTGCAGCCAGAGGTGCGGGATCATGATCCCCGGATCGCATTGACTGATGAAAAAGACGGGCTGTCGATAATCGAGGGGATTGCAAAAGATTCTCCGAAACACCTTAGGGAAGATGGATGGCTCCTTATTGAGTTTGGTATTGACCAATCCGGCGCCGTTGAACAATTATTTTCATCGCGCATCTGGACGGCCGTAACCTTTGTAAATGATCTTCAGGGAATTCCGCGAATGGTCCGTGCCCAAATTCGTTGAACGTCCGATCTCCTTTACGGCGCCTCCTTAAATATTTCTTATTGCCGACAAGGATGAATTTCTGTTATATTCATAACATCAACAAAAACTAAGATTTGTAAAAGAAATTTATAGATCGGGAGAGTTATTATGAATTACGAGAATGAGAGAGAAGAAGCGACTGCCTCTACAAAACTTACCTATTTGCTGATCGGCGGCGGAATCGGAGCGGTTTTAGCGCTGCTATTCGCGCCAAAATCGGGCATAGAGCTTCGCGAAGATATTGCTGACGTGACCCGCAAAGGAATTGAGAAGAGCAAGGAAACTGCTGAACATTTGCAGGAGACGGCTGGTGAGTACTATGAGGTAACCCGCGAGAAAGCAGGCGAGCTCTACAATACTGCCCAGGAGACTGCTGAGGAGCTGACCCAAAAAGCGAAGGCCGCTGCGGCACAATCTTCAAATCCGATCTCAGCGGCGATCGATGCCGGGAAGAAGGCATACGTTGACGAAAAACGTAAAAATGAATCCAATGTGATCACCGAGGGGCGTCCGAGCTACCCGGTCAAGGATGAGTTGCCGGAAGCGGATAAGAAGAAGAAAGATACAAAGAAATAGTTTTATGAATGTAAATGACCCACAATTTTGGATGATGATCGCCTCAATGATAATCGCCATTTGCTTTATTGTTATGGCGATCGCGCTGATAGCAATTGCGCGAGTGGTAAGCAAGGTGATCAAAACGGCCAACCGTCTTGAGCAAAAGGTTGAACCGCTGATTACTCAGGTGAATCTTATCAGCGAACAGGGTAAAGAAGTTGCTGTTCAGTTTAATGAGCTCTCCGGCCATCTTTCTACAGCGTCGAAAAACTTCTCAGACTCGACCGGCCTTATCAAGGAAGAGGTAGCTGAATTAAAACAGTTGGTCGGTGAAACGGCTATTGTTGCGAAGGATAAGGTCGAGTTGGTCAACGAAACGATTGACCGAACGCAGATGCAAGTGTTTGACACGACTGACTTTATTCAAGCGAAGGTGGTTAAGCCGGCGGCGGAAATTGCTGCGATCATGGCCGGTTTGAGAAAAGGTCTGGAGGTTTTGTTTGCTCCGTCACCAAAGCGGATCGACCGTGTTTATCACGAAGACGAAATGTTTATCGGTTGATTTGGATAAAATTTTAACACTCAAAGCGGGCGAGCTCTTTCGTCCGCTTTTTATTTCGATATGAAGTATATTCTCTCGTTGGACCAGGGCACGACCTCAAGCCGTGCCATCATTTTTGATGAGAAAGGCAAGGTTGTTTCCGTTGCGCAAAGGGAGCACAGGCAAATATTTCCTAAGAGCGGCTGGGTTGAACATGATCCTAATGAGATTTGGGAATCACAAAAGCGTACGGCGCTCGACGCTCTTGAAAAAGGCAGCATTAAGGCAAATGACGTTGCCGCGATCGGAATTACAAACCAGCGAGAAACAACACTTCTTTGGGACCGAAACACCGGTAATCCAATTTCGAACGCGATCGTTTGGCAAGATCGACGGACTTCAGACTACTGCAACCGCATAAGAGAGTCCCATGGAGAATCGATACGCGCGAAAACAGGCCTCGAAGTGGACGCATACTTTTCCGCGAGCAAGATAAATTGGACCCTGGCAAATGTTGAGGGTGCAAGAGTCAAAGCTGAAAACGGCGAGTTGTGTTTCGGCACGATCGATACGTGGCTTGTCTGGAAGTTAACCAATGGCGAGAGACATTTAACGGATGTCTCGAATGCGTCGCGCACAATGCTGTTTAACATTCATGAATTGAAATGGGATGACAAGCTGCTGGATATCTTTGAAATTCCGCAGGCCGTTTTACCCGAAGTTCGAACTTCGTCCGAGGTGTATGGAGAAGTAACGACGCCGGCCAAACTTCGCGGGATCAAGATTGCGGGCATCGCCGGAGATCAGCAGGCTGCGCTTTTCGGGCAAACCTGCTTTGAAAAGGGAGCCACCAAAACTACCTATGGAACCGGGTGTTTTATGCTACAAAATACCGGGGAAGAGGCTGTCAGTTCGAACAACAAATTGCTTACCACAATTGCCTGGCAAATCGGCGATAAATGTGGATATGCGCTTGAGGGAAGCGTATTTATTGGAGGCGCGGTCGTGCAATGGCTCCGGGATTCGCTGGGAATAATTGAAGCCTCCGGCGATGTAGAGGCTATGGCAGCGGGTCTTGATGATAACGGTGGCGTATATTTTGTTCCGGCGTTTGCGGGACTGGGTACGCCTTACTGGAATCAAGAAGCCCGAGGCTTGATAATCGGTTTGACCCGGGGAACTGGCAGGGCGCACATCGCGCGGGCCGCGATCGAATCGATCGCGTTTCAAACGGCGGATCTCCTCGATGCCACCGAAAATGACTCGGGCGTTAAACTAAAAGAACTGAGAGTCGATGGTGGTGCAACAAGAAACGAACTTCTGCTGCAGTTCCAGGCCGACCTTCTTCAAATTCCGGTCGTCCGTTCGAAGGTATCCGAAACTACTGCACTTGGAGCCGCCTACCTTGCCGGGCTGGCTGTAGGTGTTTGGGATTCGAGAAAAGACCTAATAGAGCACTGGCAAGAAGGCAAGCGGTTTGAGCCTAAAAAAGGCGCTCAAGATGCTAGAAGGTTGAGAGCGCGTTGGAATGAAGCAGTCAAGAGAAGTATGGACTGGGAAATCCAGGACATCATGGAGACTGACTAAATGATTTGGGTGCACAGAAAAAGCGGGAACCTTCCTGATTACTTTTCCTTGTCTCTTGTCTCCTGTCTCCTGTCTCCGGTCCTTGTCTCCAACTTTTGAGTACTTAATGAATTGAATCTAATTTTCGTGATTCTCGCTCTGGGATTTACTTTTTTCAGTTCCGACCGATGCCGAAGGAAGCGGCATGCCGACTGCGTCGGATTTTATTTCGGGCTCATCAGGAGTTTCTTCGGGCTTTGAATCTTTGACGATCATTTTGCCCTCTTCTTTTGAAAAAGTCAGTTTTTCTCCTTTTTTATCAAATTCGACCGTTACTAAGTCGCCGGTTTCAACCTGGTTTGTAGCAACCAGATTGGAGAGCGGGTATACCAAGAATCTCTCGATCGATCTTTTCAGATGCCGGGCACCATATTTGAGATCAATCCCTTCCTGCAGCAAGAATTCTTTAGCTTGATCATTACATTCGAATATAAACTTCGTACCCGCAGATTCGGTGATTCTGTCCTGCACCGCCGCTAGCTCGATATCCAAAATTGCCCGCAAGTGGTGCTCTTTTAGACTTCTAAAGACGACCACCTTGTCGATTCGGTTCATGAATTCGGGTGAGAATTTCCGTTTCGCCGCTTCGAGAGCGGTTCGGTAGATCTTCGTATCGATCTCATCGTCATCCGGATTCTTCGATGACTTCGACGGCGCAAAACCAATTCCGCCGGAGATCATGTCCGACATTTCCCGGGCGCCAAGGTTCGAGGTCATAATTACGATCGTATTTGAGAAATCAACCGCACGGTTATCACCCAATGTCAGCGTCGCTTTATCCAAAATTCCCAAAAGGAGCTGCCAGAGGGAATCGGAGGCCTTTTCGATCTCGTCAAAGAGGACAAAAGTTAATTTCGTGTCTTCCGAATGATTTTTATCCAGGTTTTCCTGGGTCAACATCGGCGAAGTTTCGCGGTGACCCAGATAACCCGGCGGCGAGCCGATCAGTTTTGCGATCTCATGCGAATGTTGAAATTCAGCGCAATCGATCTTGACAACAGAGTGTTCGTCGCCGAAAAGTACTCCGGCTGATGCTTCAACAACCCTCGTTTTTCCGGAACCCGTTGGCCCCAGGAAAAGCATCGTGCCAAGAGGGCGTGCAGGGTTCTGCATTCCCGCCAGATAGATTTGGTATAGTCCGCTCATTCTGCGCACGGCGCGTTCTTGTCCAACGATCATCGCCGAAAGCCGGTCTTCAAAGTCTTTTGCTCTCGGGCTTTTCTCATCCGGGTTCAATAAAACCTTTTTCTTCGTTGATTTTCCCTTTTTAGCCACGTCGTTTTTCATTTAATTTCTCTCCTCGTCTACCCATGTGCTGCTCGAAGTATACACATGCTGCGAGACGAATTTTCAAAGCTGACTGTGCCAAGTTCTAACGGCAACTAGCTATTTGTAATGATGATTTCAAAAGATTTTTCGTTCGCTGAATTTGGTAGTGTGGAAGCGATACCCAAGGTTTGCAGAATCAATTTCGAGCAGACCGTTGATTCTCTATACTGTTTAACACAAGAGACTTAAACAATGCAAGAGGCAATAATTACTTTCTCTATCTCGTTGGTTTGCATATATGTAAAGAATTGTCAGGATTTGGAATAATTTTTCGCGGGCTGTGTATTACTATATTGATAGAGAAGACGTGTTCGCGTATGGAATTGGAGCGTTAAATGTTTGAGCTTGCACAAGGCAAATCGGAAGAAGAGACCCTTTGGAGCAACTTTGAGATCGAAGCAATGCCGCATATGCCGGATCTTTTTCGCGTGGCAATGTTCTTGAAACGTAATCGCGACCTCGCCGAGGAACTTGTGCAGGAGACTATGATGCAAGGTCTCAAATCCTTTCATAGGTATAAGCTCGGAACCAATTGCAAGGCGTGGCTGACGACAATAATGTACAACACGCACTACAAACAGATTAGAAAGCTCACAAAATTGAAACTGGTTGAGGATACTGAAGAGATCATCGCTCAAACTGTTCCGTTCGAGCCTTCGATTCCCCAGCAAGTCACGGACGAAGATGTGCTGAAGGCTATTGACAATGTGCCCGATACATTTCGGGAGATCGTGGTTTTATGCGATGTTGAAGGGTTTTCCTATAAGGAGATCGCGTCCATTATGGATATTCCGATGGGGACCGTCATGTCGAGGCTCCATCGCGGCCGAAAAATATTGCGCGGCGAATTGGCTGTTTTTGCACGAGAATACGGGCTTGATGTCGATGGCGAAAAGAAAGAAGAAAAAGTTAAGAGAAAAGGAGGGGAATCTGTATGAAATGCCGGGATTTCCATGAATTAATAGATTCGTATTTGAGTGATGAATTGCTGACGGAAACAAATCATAATGTTTTGCGTCATTTGGAAGACTGTGTCGATTGCCGGAACGTCATCGAGGCTAGGCGTGCCGTGCGCACCCGTCTGAAGGCGGCGGTTAGCAGTTCTGCAAAGTATGGAATCAGCGAGTCGTTTTCGAGGACTTTAGAATCACAATTAAAGGAATCTGTAGTTCAAACGGCAAAGACCGGGAATGCGCCCTGGTTTGGTAGAAACAATTGGATCGCGTTGGCGGCAGGCTTAATACTCACATTTACTGTGGGATTCTTCTTGTTGAATTCCGATGGAACGGGAATGGACGACGTTGCTGATCGCGGAGACTACTCGGTTAAGAGCCTCTCATCTGAGAATATTGTAAATATCGCATCGGGCGATCATGAACACTGCGCGATCCGACACCGTCTGGATGAAGCTCCGATCACGCTTGTAGAGGCTTCGGCGGACTATAATGGAATCGAAAGTGTCGTCGCCGAACCTCTAAAGGCTGTCCTTTCCGATTATAGATTGGTCGAGGCGCACGCCTGCAAGTATCTGGATACGAGGTTTGCCCACCTTGTATTGGCTAACGAGGGGGGCCGGGTTTCGGTTTTGATAACCGATCTTAAAGATGGTAAGGACGGTCGGGAAGTAGAAAACTTTTCAACAAAAAAATATCAGATCGCGCGTTTTAATACACGAAAACGATCGGTATTTGTTATTTCCGACCTTGATCGGGAGCAAAATAGTAAAGCGGCTGAGGCCCTGTTTGTTCCGATTCGAAGGCATTTTGATGACGATACGGGAGACCCGCCGGCACAGACTGCGCTTTTGACAATGTATTAAACGAATTAACCGCCGAAAGCACAAAAGCGTTGCGGGATCGGTCACATTCCTTCTGTAAAATGATCCTGCTAATTCTTCTCTAAATGTGTTTTCGGCGGTTAATGTATTTTAGTCTTCGTCGTAGTATTCCGTTCCGAGATGAGTTATTAGATCCTCACCCTTCATATGCCGCAAGGTGTTTTTCAGTTTTTTTAGCTGAATAAACAGATCATGCTCCGGATAGAGCTCATCGGGCGTTTGCGGAGCTTTGAAGTAAAACGAAAGCCATTCCTGAAGGCCGCCCATATTAGCCCGTTTTGCGAGATCAAGGAATAACGCCAGGTCGAGGACCAGCGGTGCGGCAAGGATTGAATCACGGCAAAGAAAATCGACCTTGATCTGCATTTTATAACCAAGCCAGCCGAATATGTCTATGTTGTCCCAGCCCTCTTTGTTATCGCCTCGCGGCGGATAATAGTTGATCCTCACCACGTGTGAAAAATCTTTATAAAGATCCGGATAAATATCCGGCTGGAGAATCGTTTCGAGGACGGAGAGCTTCGATTCTTCCTTAGTTTTAAACGATTCCGGATCGTCGAGGACTTCTCCGTCACGGTTTCCTAAAATGTTAGTCGAATACCAGCCGTCAAGTCCGAGCATTCTGGACTTAAAGCCCGGTGCGAGAATCGTTTTCATCAGGGTCTGGCCCGTTTTGAAGTCTTTTCCACAGATCGGAACGCCTTCGTCCTCAGCCAGCTTTGTCAAAGCCGGAATATCAACGGTTAGGTTTGGTGCACCATTTGCAAACGGAACCCCGGATTTTATTGCTGCGTAGGCGTAGATCATCGACGGAGCAATATCGTCATGATCGTCGTACATCGCTTTTTCGAGCGATTCTACGGATTCATGGATTTCGCCCGGCGTTAAGAAAATTTCGGTTGAGGCCGCCCAAACCATGACAACCCGATCACAGCCGTTTTCCTGCTTGAAGTCGGCAATATCCTCGATCAGCTGTTCGGCGAGCTCCATCTTGTTTTTGCCGGTTTTTACATTTTTGCCTTCAAGCCTCTTCACATATTTTTGGCTGAAAACGGCTTTCATAGGCTTTAATGAGGAAAGCTGCTCAGAGACCTGATTGAGCAGGTCTTTTTCCAGGACTCCGGCATTCATCGCCGCATCAAAGGCATTCTCTTCAAAAATGTCCCACGCGCCAAAAACGATATCATCGAGGTCAGCAAGCGGTACAAAATCCTTTATCCTCGGCACATTGTTATCAGTGCGCTTGCCGAGACGAATCGTACCCATCTGCGTGAGAGAGCCAATCGGCTTCGAAATGTCGCGTTTTATCGCCTCAACACCGGCCACAAACGTGGTGCTGACAGCACCTAGCCCGACCAATAAAATACCCAGTTTTCCATTTGCGGGAGCAATGTCCGCTTGGTTGTCACTCATCAATAGTCTCCTTAAATTTGCAGAAAAAGAATGATAACTTTACAGGAATATTAAGGCAACCGCTGATAAATTATTTACTTTAATTTTTCTCTCTGATACGGTGTTTGAGTCTTCAAGCCGCAAGGAAAATAATCTAATGACGAAAAAAAGTAATTTATCTCTCTTAGCCGTATATTCACTAATCGTTTTATCTATTGCTCCTTTCCAAGCCGGCGGGCAAACTGGCTATGCAAAATCTAATAATGCAAGCCTGGTAATATCGGAAAAAATCACGGTTGAAGGTAAAAGAAATAAAGGCCCGGCTCATTTTGTTCCGGCAAAGAATCCGGATCGATTAATTCAGAAGTATAGGCTTTACAACAAACGAATAAAGAAAGAGTTTTCACAACTTAGAAATACCCCGGAAATTGTCAAATCAGTGCCTCAAACCAATTTTGAGGAAATGGAAAAGATTTCGTACAACAGATATTCCAAACAGAAAAAGAAGAAGAATAATAATAGAAAGGTTTTGCTGATCGTGACAGCTGTCGCAATATTTGCTGGTGTCGTGGTTTTAGCAGCCACTACTAAGGTTGAGGAGTGTGATTCCACCGCTTGCGACCCGCTCGATGAAGACTGCGTTTGCGGCTAGACAAACGCAGTAAACGATTGGTTGTGACTCATTGGAGCGAATTGGGCTAGAGAACTGTTCGAAGACTTTTGGGCAAATACAAAACTGCCGGTGGGTTCTTTTCAACTTCGGAAAATCCGATAATCGATCTCCTGAAAGATCGTATCGCGGCTTTCGATCTCAAGAAGCAATTTCTCATTTACTTCATACTTCTCTAAATCATCAGCAAGAAGACTAAAACGATGAATATGAGAGCGAAAACGCTTTGAAGAATACTCGACCGTTGTACCCTGAAAGATCTGAAACGCCCAGTCGCTTGATTGGGCAAGCAAAAGCTCCCGGGCACATTGATTAAGAGCGCGATATTCAAGCGCATTAGGGTGTTCGAAATGATTCGCGAGCGCAGTCATCCTTTTTTCGGCATCGTGGGCATACTCATACATCCAGGAAGTGCTTTCATTCAGCCAAACCTTATAATAGCCGTTTTCTCCCCATGATGATGCCGAGGGTTTCTGAATCTGAATCGGAATATTTGCGTCGAGAAAATCCCCGGGTGTGATCGCTTCGATCTCATCCTGATCGTAGTGAAATTTTCGAAACAGGTAATCAATAAATGCAGGCCCTTCGAACCACCAGTGCCCATAAAGCTCCGCATCATATGGTGAAGTAACCAAAGGCGGATGTCCGCCAAAGGCCTCTCTGAGTTTGCGGGCCTGCTCGATGCGCTTGCCCAGGAAATCCGATGCATCTTCTGCAGCTTTCATCTCTGCAGCCTTTGGAATGTAAGCACGTTTTTTGTTTTGTGGAGTGTTTCGCCCCGTGATCCGGTAGTATTTCAGGCCGAGGTGCCTGCGGTTTCCGTCTTCGTGGAGGTGCGGTTTGAGATAATCGATCGGCAGGTCCCAACCGATGTCGCGGTAAAATTCGCGATAGAGATCATTTCCCGGATATCCGACCTCGGAGCTCCAAACCTGCTGTGACGTTTCTACGTCTCTTGCAAAAACCGCTACGCCGTTCGGACAGCGTGTTGGTGCGTGAACGCCGTAACGCGGCCGGGGCTCACCATAGAGGAGCGCGTGAGAATCGCCGATAAAGTATTCGATTCCAGCCTCTTTCAGCAACTCTTCAATTCCTTCTTCGTAAGCGCATTCAGGAAGCCAGATACCGCGTGGTTGTCTGCCAAAATGCTTCCAATAATTCTTAACCGCGATCTGCACTTGCGCGCGGCGGGCTTCCGGAGTTGATATGAGCGGCAGGAAACCGTGGGTTGCGCCGCAAGTGATGATCTCTAAAACCCCTTCATCCTGAAGCTGGCGAAACGCATTTATCAAATTGCGGTTGTATTTGTTGTTCCAGAGGTCGAGCGAGGCTTCGAGGGTTTCAACGTACATTTCAACCACGTCGTAGAATTCGACATCCTCTCGTTTTACACGTTCAAATTCTTTTCGGGCAAGGGCGATAAGGTTTTCAAGATGCCGTGTGTATCTCTCCTCAAGCAATTCATCGGCGAGCATTTCACAAAGGGGCGGCGAGATGTTCATCGCCAAACGGGGTTTCGCACCCGATTCGTGGAGGCGTTCGAAAATAAAGATAAGCGGTATATAGACTTCGGTGACGGCCTCAAAAAACCAATCTTCCTCGAGAAATTCCGGATACTCGGGATGGCGCACAAACGGAAGATGCGCGTGAAGAATTAAGCTGAAATATCCGTTCGGCATAATTTTATATTTAAGAAAAAAAGGGTGAACAGGATTTATGTTAATTTATCCCGCCCACCGTGTCTATGTTATTGAACCGCCGAACTTTAATTACTTGATGCTGAATGAGCTGATCGGATACAGTTTAGCCAAATCCGATATTTTTGGCATCAGCGTTTTTGGGATACTTCTTTTCTTTAGCTTTCGCGGAAAGTTGACCATGCTTGCTCCAAAGACCGCACTGCCGATCTCCTCTTCATCTATAAATTCATCACCAAAAATATCGAAGTTTTCCTTAAGCGCCGACAATACCTGATCGGCGCTGAATCTACTAATCTCACTTTCGAGCCTCGCAAACAGACCTGCGCTAATTTCTCCCCGCACATCTTCAAGCGCGTAGCCGGAAGCCAAAGCGAGCATCGCGAAACGAATTTCGTCGCCCTCATCAGGGCGAAATTCCGATACCTTTCGGCCGACCAAGCTGGAATATGTTTTCCGGGTTGCTTTCTGCTCCAATGCCTCATCATCACCAGCCACTGCAACCTCAAACGCATCCCGCCGATAGCCTGCCGCGCCTAATACCTCCGCAAATTGATTCGCATCAACATTAAAACTGGGCGTATAATCGCGTCTTTTTGAAGGCCTTTTTCGCGGCGTGCGAATTTCATTTGAAAATATGATCCTTACATAAGGTCGATTGGGCGCATAGAAGCCGATCTCAGCGCGATAGTCAGAATCAGCGTCCACGGTAAACCACCAGTTTCCTTCTGCTTCTACGGGAAAGAGTTCTTCAATTCCTTTAGTGCGATTTACAAGTTTTGCTACCAAGGTATAGGTTCCGGTGCGTCCACTGAGGGCTTTACTCAGCGTCTGAAAAGGATTGTTTTTTATCGACCAGTAAAAATAGAGCCGATTTGGAGACTGCATTTGCAGACGAGCCCGGTTCTCCTTAGGGAGATCGGGCAGCTTGGGTTCAGAAAGCTCTTTGAATATGGGGTCTTTTTCTTTCTTTTGGAGGGAAGTTTTCAGGCTTTCCGAATCACTGAGGCCTTTATCTCTGTCCCGTGAAACCCTGCCCGCGCGGTCCTCAAGCGTCAAGAGATCCTCTTCGGTATTGTCAATCAAAGGGATTTCCTCAGTAGGCAGCAACCCGGCAGACGAATGCCCGCCCGGGCCGAAGTCTTCAACCGGAAACTCGAGAAGGGCCGATTCCTTTTCTCTTTTTTTAGAATCTTTTTTATTTATCGAACTGTTATCGTCGGTCTTACTCATAATCAATCTGGAAATCTCGCGAAAAATGTTAAGCAGAGATTATGAGCGCTTTTTGTAAAAGAAACAAGGAGAAAACGAGTTTGAAGGGCTAATCTGAACCTGCCCGGTAGAAGTGGTCAATCGCTTGCGTCGGCACCGTTTTTCAGTTTTTCAAGCTTGATCTCGACTTTTCCAAGTTTCGTTTTGAGTTTTGCGAAAACTGGAATCCTCTGAGCGTCATCGGTAATCCAAATAGTCAGGCTGCCTTTCTGTTCGATAAATCTTCCTTCGCCAAAAATATCCGGCTCGATTCGCCAGCACCATCTTTTGCCGATCTTGCTCTTCTTGCGCTCGCGGGCGGTTACCTTTACCGGTACATCGTAAACCAATCCGGAATCGCTGATCTTAAAAATAAAAGTTTTTCCAACGGCGAGGGGAACGGTTCGAAGCATATAAACAGCGGAGACAACGTCTTGTGTGTTCGGCCCGATCGGCGATGCAACATTTCTCGGAGGACGCGCCGGGTCCTTTGGGTCCGTTTCGACGTAGGTCACCTGCTGGTCCTCATAATCAAACACTGCTTCGCTTTCACGAACCCGTTTTCCCTGATCATCCAGCTTTTTCGTTTTGAGAACCTGTAGCTTGTCACCATCGATCGTTGAGTCAATTTTCTGCAAGAATGAAAAGCTAAACAGCTTCGTTAACGTCCCGCGCGAGGTCGCTTTAGATTCGACAAAGTAATGCTCAGAGTCTCCTATTTTCGAAACTTTGAAGCCAAGATCGGCTATCGTAAAAGACAGGAGAAACGGCCTGTATTTGCCCACGTAAACTAGCTCTTCGCCGTCTTGATATGGGCTTTGAAGAGTCTCGGTGCCGATCGGATCAGCGTCGCCATTCGTTTGTGCGATCAAGGCGACGACGCCTACCAAAGCGACGAGGACAAGTATGCCGATAGTTCGTTTTCTCATAATTAAAAAAAGTAGGCTTTCGCCGTTAAAACACCCGCCACAAACATGAATCCCAGGGCCGCCTGATATTCGCGGTGTTTTATATACAAACTCTTTTCGAATTTCTTTCCATCTGATTTGTACTTCGAAAACCAGGGGAAAAATAATGAAACTTCATCTGCGTATTCATTATATTTCTCACCAAAAATCACAGATAACTCCTCAGCTTCGACGCTCATCACCGGGAAATAGATGCCTAAATACAGCACCACGAAGATCAATGCTAACCACCAGACCCCGGATGCGATCATAAAGCCCAAACCCAATAAAAAACTGCCAAGATACAGCGGATTTCTGGTAAAAGCATAAGGCCCTGATATGGCCAGGTCCTCATTCTTACGAATGTGTCCGGCGGCCCAGGCTCTGATCAAGAGCCCGACAAAGGCCACGCTGACGCCGATCATCAAATACATAAAACTCGGACTCGCAAGTATCATAAAAACGACGGCAAACACAAAACCGAGCGGGACGCGAATTTTTTGTATAAATTTTTTGATTTTTGAGCTCATGCTTTATTGATAAGAAATAAATATTCTTCGTTTTGGCTGTTCTCCTCGCGCGTCCAATCATTCGTCCAACGCATAGAAGCCATAACATTTCTTTTATAATCGATCTTTACGAATTCAATAATGTCGCCGACACCTTCCAATATCGCAAAAAGATCTCGTGCCGTCGCCCGGCCCCCCGAACTATATGACAGAATTATATGCTTAGCTTTGGTTTTAGCAAGAAGAATTTCCAGGGCATTTGCGGCGATAAACTTTCCGTTTTCATCCCGCCGGAATTCTTCAAACACCGAAGAAGCTTTTGTGTCCGAAGAGTCCGTTCGTCTTTTTGCTTTACCGAAGACCTCGGGTTTGTCGTTGAGGATTATGCTTGTCCAAAGATGATAGTAGGCCGAATAACGAACCCTCGACGGCGGCATCTTTTCATTGTTGGAGCCGTAAGGCGGATCGAAATAGGCTAGGTCCGCCTCGCACTTATCGATCACGTCGAAAATATCGCCGCGCGAAACTTCGTGGCTTTCATCGGTTTGAAATATTTTCGGGATCTCAAGCTTGAGCTGCTTGTACGATCGCGCTGACCATTGATTAAGGTAGGAAGCGTGATGCCCGATCGTACTATCAACTTTGTCCAATGCCAGGATCAAACTTGTCAATAGAACACTCTCCTCGACCTCGCCCAGATCGAGATCGGCGATCTCATCCCGGATCGCATCGAGTTTTTGAGTATTGTGAGTCTGGAATGGTTTTTTTAATCCATCAACTTTGGAAGATTCCCTCGTATCCGGAGAACCGCCGTAGTTTTCGGTGAACCAACCCTTTATTGGCGTCAAATTGTTTAGATGTTCGATCATACTCTCGTAGTGTTCGACACTCTCAGAGTTCTTTAAATAACAGAGCCCAAAGATCTTAGACCAGATCGAAGAGTCATTCGAAATAACCCGGTAACCGGATTTGGCGAACGCCTGGGAAACCCTTGTTGTTCCGGCAAACCCGTCAAGAATGGTCTTTGAATCGGTTTTTGCAGCAATATCCAGGATGTGCGGAAGAAGTTTCAGTTTCGAGCCTGCATATTTGATGCCCTCAGTCTGCGGAATTTCTATAGCTTGTTTCGATTTCATAGCTGCGGTTTGGATTCCAATCTATCTTTTACGGCCGTAAAGACGGTTTCGATTGAAATATCCATACAGATCCATTTGTCGCATTTTCTGCGATGGCAATCGACGCGGCAATCGATATCGTTTCTCTCAACACAAAGATCATCTTTGTTGACGCTTCCATTGCGCCACCATTCGGTCGGACCAAATATGCCCACGACCGGACAATTTGCTGCAACTGCCATATGTGTTGGGGCCGTGTCGCCGCCTACGTAAACCCGTGCATGCTTAGCGAATTCATAAAAGCCTTTGAGCGATGGCTGAGCCGAAATCGTTTTTCCCGAGACGCTGCTTGCAAGAGCTTTTTCGGCAAGTTCGATCTCACTTGGGGCGGTCGAAATTACGGAGGTGATACCCAGTTGCTCCCAAAGCATATCGGCAAGCTGTCCGAACTTTTCCGCATGCCAGAGTTTCGTGACCCAGCCGCCTGCCGGATTGAGAATCGCAAAATTTTCACCGGCCAGCCTCGAAAGCGTTCCGGCCTCCTCCACGTGGCTATCGTCCGTGAAAATCGGAAACACCAGATTATCTGAATCCAGCTGAAAGTTCTGATCTTGCAAATAATGAGCGAGGGACCCTTCTGCAAGCTTTAAGTTACGACGGACTATTTTTTGTTTCGACTTTACGCCGATCGTATGCGTCAAAAGAAAGCGGCTGGCTGGTTCACGCAGATTCTCTTTCGAATTTCCGTAACGTTTTCTTGTTTTCGAAAGTTTTGCTATCGCCGCCGATTTCAGGAGCCCCTGAAAATCGATCGCCAGATCAAACTCTGAGGCACGCAGCGTTCGCAGCTGGCTGCGGGCAGCCAACAAAGTCTTCCCAAGCTTCGCCTTGTGCCTCAAAGCTTTTGTGTCAATTTCGATGAGGTCAGAGAGCAGGTGGTTGTTTCGGAGGATCTCCGCCGAGTTTTGTTCGACGACCCAGGAAATATCTGCATCCGGTAAAGCTTTTTTTATAGCAGCTAAAGTTGGGAGGGTATGAACCACATCACCGATACTTCCGAGTTTTACGATCAAGATTCGCATCCAATAAAAATATGAATTAATCGCGGGTCATTATCAAACACGCCGGATTGGTTTATGCACCGCGAAATATTTTTTACTGGTAAAAATTGTAGTCAATAAGTTATTCTATATAAAGCACCTTCCGGCTGCTGCTGCCGTTTTCTCTCTTTAAAATCCCTGTATTTATGTCTCGAAAAAAAAGACCACAACGCGATCTTAGTCCATCATTGGTATTCCTTAACGGAGATTTACTCGCCGTCCCGATTCCGCTTGAAAGGAAGCAGGTAATTTTGGGGCGCGCTCTGGGGGCAGACGTTCGTATCAACGATACGAAGGTTTCCCGCCGGCACGCCCAGATCACTGTATTAAAAAGCGCCGATGAAAATGAGCCCAAATATCTTTTAACTGACCTTCATTCCAGTAACGGTACTTTTCTTAACGGGCATAAGATCAAGAGTGAATCCCTTCACAACGGCGATAAGATAACGATCGGAAAGCACATATTGCGTTTCGAGCTGCTTGACGAGATCGACCGCGAATATCAACAACAGATACGCCGCTTGCTTGCGCACGATGACCTTACCGGTTTGTTATCCAGCCGTTCTTTTTTTTCGGAGCTCCGAAGAGAATCCGGCCGGGCAAAACAGCAAAACAGGACCTTTTGCGTTCTGATGATGGATGTGGATTTTTTCAAACTCGTCAATGATACCTATGGTCATTTAACGGGAAGTAAAACTCTTGAAGAGATCGGACTCTGCATCAATGAAACCCTTCGGGCGGGTGATGTCGCGGCACGGTTTGGCGGTGAAGAGTTTGCCGCGTTCCTGCTCGATTCGGGGCTGCCCCAGGCGCTTGTAGCGGCTGAGAGAATCCGAAAAGCGATCGAAGAGTATCCGTTTACCGTTATCAGGAAAGGTAAGCCATCGGACAAGCACAATATTACTATCAGCATCGGGATATCCTCATTTCCGGACGATTCAAGCGATCCGATCGAGCTCGTTGAGATGGCCGATTCCGCGCTTTACCGGGCAAAAAGCCTGGGCCGTAATAAAGTTTGTGCCTACCGTGAACTCACGGAGGAAGAA
>JABDJV010000185.1 GCA_013003295.1 Pyrinomonadaceae bacterium
GAACTGAACATCGATCTGATTAAAGAGGGGAACAACGAGGTCGAATCCGTTTTAGTGCCTATCGAATATTATTACGGGGTTTCGGGCGGTGAGAGCTGGAGCGAAGGCGGACAGACAAATGACGCGACGATATCTTCAGTTCCGGCAGGGAAATACCGTTTAAGGATCGAAGGAAGCTGGAAGGATTGGAACAGGCCGATGCCGATTCGCGTTAAGGTCGAGCAAAATATTGTCCGGGGCGTCAATTTTTGGCTCGCTTTTATATTTCTTGCGATCGGGCCGATCATCGGTGTCTTTAAGAAACTTTCGTTTGAGACCCGACGCTGGAGCGAGAGTATGTATAGTTCGAATTGATTCGGTTTGGTGAGTTGGCTGAGTTTTGAGAGTTGACTGAGTTTAAGAAGTCTCCAAGCCCGGCGACCAGAAACTCGGTCAACTCAGAAAACTCAGAAAACTCAGTAAACTTTTAGAGGAATTATGTTGAGAAAACTTTATTATGCTGCAGGGATCCTGGTGATCTTGTCTTATGCCACATCGGCTTGGCTAGGTTGGGAGTTTCTCAATTCCGGCCGGTATCGGTCATTTCTGGGTGTTCCGTTTATTAGTTCAGGTTATCGTGGAGGAAAATAGATGTTGATGAGTTTGTTAAATTTTGTCGTCATGGGCTTTATTGTTGAATGGGATCAACTGGCAAACGTGCTGGTTTCTGCGCTAATATTTGTTGTACTCGGCTTGATCATATTTGCGATCGCGTTCTTTATTCTAGACAAGTTCCTTCCTTACTCGGTTCATAAAGAGATCGAGGAAGATCATAACACCGCGCTCGGAATAATTATCGGTTCTATGCTGATCGGCATCGCGATAATAATTGCTGCTGCCATCCACGGATAGATTCCAGTAGAGAACGGATGGCGTCAAGCTCTACCCGTCAATTGGGGGCTTTTCGCTTTGCATTTCCGTTTTGAATAATGAACAAGACACCGCTTTTATTTATCAATGTAGTGATCATCGCGACCTGTGGTCTGATCTACGAACTGCTCGCCGGTACCGTTGCAAGCTATGTCTTGGGTGATTCCGTCACACAGTTTTCGTTAATTATCGGAATCTATCTATTTGCCATGGGAGTCGGCTCCTGGCTTTCGCGTTTTGTTGAGAAGAACCTTGCCGAACGATTTATAGAAGTCGAGCTAGCAGTCGCAATTCTTGGCGGTGCGTCCGCACCACTCTTATTTTTGTCATTCGCAAACCTCTCGTTTTTTAGCGTGATACTTTACGGGATCGTCTTCGGAATCGGAACGCTGGTCGGGCTCGAGATCCCGCTTTTAATGCGAATCCTGAAGGACGAGTTGGATTTCAAGGAGCTGATCGCAAGGGTCCTCGCGCTTGACTATATAGGTGCCCTGGCGGCTTCGATTCTCTTTCCGATATTTCTCGTTCCGACACTGGGATTGGTACGAACATCTTTATTTTTTGGAGTCTTGAACGCTGCGGTTGCGCTTTGGGGTACCTGGCTTTTGTTTCCGCTACTAAAACCCGGAAAGGTGCTGGTCCTAAGAATCAAGTCGGTTCTGGTGATGGCGCTGCTTCTGATCGGCTTGATCAAGTCTGATTCATTGACAAATCTGGCCGAAGCTTCGCTTTTTCAAGACTCGATAATCTACGCAAAAAGCTCGTCTTACCAAAGGATCGTGGTCACGCGCGGGCGTGCCGGATTTGGGCTTTTTCTAAACGGCAACCTGCAATTTAACTCGTTTGATGAATATCGGTATCACGAAGCGCTGGTTCATCCGGCGATGCTGTCATTTCAGGGTGAGCCAAAGCGAGTTTTGGTCCTCGGCGGCGGAGACGGGTTGGCGGTAAGAGAGATTCTGAAATACGATTCGGTCGAAAAAGTACTGTTGGTCGATCTGGATCCGTTGATGACAAAGCTAGCGACGGATCTTCCGGTCTTAGCAGAATTGAATAAGAACGCTCTTCAGGATAAACGGGTTGAAGTCATCAACGCGGATGCTTTCGTATGGCTTGACGATGGTGAGATCGAACCATTTGATGTCGCGGTTGTCGACTTTCCCGATCCGAACAATTTTGCTCTTGGAAAACTCTATTCCACCCGCTTCTATAATCTTTTGAAGACGGCGTTAAGACCGGACTCCGCGCTTGCGATTCAAAGTACCTCGCCGCTATACGCACGAAATTCATACTGGTGCATTGTAAAGACCTTGGAATCGACCGGATTCAAGGTAAAACCCTATCAAACAACCGTTCCCTCATTTGGAATTTGGGGATACGTATTGGCAAAGCAAACCGATTTTGATAAACCGGCAACGATCCCTGCGGATTTGAAT
>JABDJV010000186.1 GCA_013003295.1 Pyrinomonadaceae bacterium
CGCATGCAGGGCTTTAAGACGCTTTGGCTTGTGGGCACAGACCATGCCGGAATTTCCGTACAGCGGAAAATTACCCAGCAGATCGGTGAAGAACTAAAGAAAACGCCTCAGGAAGTTGGCCGGGAAGAGTTTTTGCGCCGGGCCTGGGAGTGGAAAGAAAAATACGGTGGAACGATCCTGGATCAGATGCGTCGTGAGGGAGCGTCGGTTGATTGGTCCCGCGAGCGTTTCACGATGAGCGACGAATTGTCGAATGCGGTCCGAAATGTCTTTATAAAACTCTACGAAGAAGATGCCATCTATCGGGGAGCGAGAATCGTGAATTGGTGTCCCAATGACAAGACCGTGCTTTCCGATCTGGAGGTTCATGACCGGGAGAAAAAGGATGGAAAGCTCTACTATTTGCAGTATCCGATCGACGGCTCCAACAAAAAACTAACGGTAGCGACGACGCGGCCGGAAACGATGCTGGGAGACACAGCGGTCGCTGTAAACCCAAATGACCAGCGTTTCAAAGATCTGATCGGTAAAACGGTTGACCTGCCATTGACCGGCCGCCAAATCCCGATCATCTCAGACGAATATGTTGACATGGAATTTGGAACAGGCGCTGTAAAGATTACGCCGGCCCACGATCCGAACGACTATGAGATGGGCAAACGGCACAAATTGCCTGAGCTAAACGTAATGAATCTGGACGGTTCTATGAATTCCGATGCCGGGGAAGATTTCGAAGGTCTCGACCGCTACAAGGCCCGAACACTGGTCGTCGAGAAGTTTGAAGATCTCGGACTCCTCGAGAAGATCGAGGACCACGAAATGGTTTTGCCGATCTGTGAACGTTGTAAGACTGTCGTTGAAACCCTAATCTCGGAGCAATGGTGGGTTCGTATGGACGAAATGCGCGACCTCGCGCTTGATCTAAAAAATGGATCGGACCATCCTCGGTTCACGCCGCGTAATCCGCATACAAAGGTTTACACCGATTGGCTTGAAAACCTTCGTGACTGGACCATTTCACGCCAGCTCTGGTGGGGACATCAGATCCCGGCCTGGTATGACGGAAATGGAAAGGTCTATGTCGCAAATAATAGGGAAGAAGCGATTCAGAAAGCAGGTACCGAGAACCTGACGCAAGACGAGGACGTGCTTGACACCTGGTTTTCATCCTGGCTTTGGTCGTTTTCAACCATGGGTTGGGACGGCGACACAACCCAAACAGAAGACCTAAAAGAGTTTCACCCGACAAACGTACTCGTGACCGCGCGCGACATTATATTCCTGTGGGTATCGCGGATGGTTATGTCGTCGTTGAAATTCGTCGGTGAAAGGCCTTTTGATGACGTTTACATCACGGGGACAATAATGGGGTCGGATGGGAAACCGATGTCAAAAACCCGTGGAAACGGCGTTGATCCGATCGATATGTTTGAGAAGTATGGTGTCGACGCGACGCGTATTTACCTCGCCAGCATCGCAACCGGCATGGATATCAAGTGGAGCGATCTGAAGATCGAATCATACCGTAATTTTGCCAATAAAATATGGAACGCGACACGGTTTTGCCTTATGAATGCAGAGGGTGCAGCGGTTGATCCGGCGCTGATATCGGATCCAGAGGCCGTGGCGAACAGCTCGATATCAGACAGGTGGATAATCTCTCGTCTGAATAAAACCGCGCGAGAGGTTAATCAGGCTCTCGACAAATATGCCTTCCACGTAGCAGTCGACAAGCTGTACCACTTTTTTTGGGATGATTTCTGCGATTGGTATATCGAGCTGGTAAAGGATGAGATCACATCTGGTGACACCGAAGCCACTTCAAAGATCATTTCGATCCTCGAACAGTCTTTGCGTTTGCTGCATCCGTTCATGCCTTATCTCACGGAAGAACTCTGGCAGAAATTACCCGGCGCCTCTGCAGACCTCCATAATAAAGCTTACAAGAGCGCAGATAAAACTGTTATGCTCGCAGATTTTCCGGAAGCGCAAGAGAATCTGATCGATGAAAATGCGGAAGCCGAAATGCGCACGGTCATCGAGCTGATCACAAAAATTCGCAATATTCGTGCGGAGATGCAGATAAAACCCGCGGATAAGATCTCGATCCATGTGGCGGCAAATAATGAAACGAAAGAAGTTTTAACGGGCAACAAAGCGCAGATCTTAAAACTTGCCCGCGCAAATGATCTGGTTTTAGGTGGCAGCCTTGATGTTCCGGCGGCTTCGGC
>JABDJV010000258.1 GCA_013003295.1 Pyrinomonadaceae bacterium
CTCCGGAGGCGATCGAACGGGTTACATAACTGTTGAAATCGGTCGCCGAAAAAGAAACCGCCGCCGGTGTCGACTGGGCCAGGTGAGCGATGGTCGCGGTGACGATATCACCGCCCCATGTGTCTTCGATCGTCATCCCGATACCTCGAGAGGCGCATAGATCCCGCATTGCCCGGGCTCTTGACAACCCGCCGACCTTCGAGATCTTCAGGTTAATTATATCCATAGCCTCATCAGCGATTCCTCGCAAAAGACTGTCGAAACCCATTATCGATTCATCCAATATAAACGGCCGGGACGTCCTCCGGCGGACGGCGAGGCAGGATTCGTAGGATGCACATGGCTGTTCGATATATACGTCGAGATCGCTGACCGCATCGGCGACACGGACCGCCTCGTGAAGAACCCAACCGGTATTGGCGTCAGCTACCAGAACGTCGTCTTTCCCAAGGATCCCGCGGCAGCTGCGAATTCGCTCGATATCTGTATTGGGATCACCGCCGACCTTCAGCTGAAATTTGACATAGCCTTCTTCGCGATAGCCCGAGATCTTTTTCGCCATCTGTTCGGGCTCTTCCTGGGAGATAGCGCGATAGAGAGTAACCTGATCCTGCATCTTTCCGCCAAGCAGCGTATAAATAGGCAAGCCGGTGCTTTTCCCGAGAATATCCCAGCAGGCGACATCGACCGCCGATTTAACATATGGATGCCCGCGAAGGACTGAATCCATCCGCTGATTTACCAGGGAGATCTGGGTAGGGTCACAACCGATCAGACTGTCACCGATCTCGGCCAATCCGGAACGTACCCCCTCCGCATATGCCGGTAAATAGGTTGATCCTAGGGGACAGCATTCGCCGTAACCAATGGTCCCCTCGTCAGTTTCGACAGCAACAACGGTCGAATCAAAAACCTCGACCGAATTGCCGTCGGACCAATTGTATTTTCCCTCTTTGAGCGGAAGGTCAACTTGATAAACTCTTATTTCATTTATCTTCATTTTGTTGTCCGGATCGAAACTTCCCGGCTGCCTCGCGTATTTGCTGTGGAGATCTCGTAACTATAACATTCTCAGCAAATCTAGCCATTGGTGAAGGCCAGAATCGAAATCGTAAGCAAAAAGTCCGAATGCTGGTCGAACCGAGTTGACGGGCATTGTGTCAAAAAATCTCGTTTGCTAAGATGCGGTTACGGTAAGATCGACGGAGAAATTCACGAACACGACGCCGGAGCGCGGACATCCCTGTCCGCACGTTTGCGACGCAAACGAATAAGTATATTTACTTCAATGTTCATAGCGTTTTTCGAACGCCGAGCGTTCGTGCGGACAGGGATGTCCGCGCTCCGGCAGTTATCTTTGAAATGATGCCGGCGGGCGAAACTGAACCAAACCGTCTTGCTTCATCGTACGCTCAATTTCATCAAGATCCGACGGAACAAAGGCACTCAGGTTTTCGGCTCCGGTTTCGGTAACAACCGCCATATCCTCGATCCGAACATAAAGCTTTTCTTCGGGAATCCAGATCATCGGGTCGATCGTAAATACCATTCCCGGTTCTAGCTTAACTCCCCTAACCGTGCCAACATCATGAACCGCCATCCCGACCGAATGCTGAAAATGACCGCGAAACTTGAGCCCGGCACGAACGGCTTTCAAATAGGCGGGTTTCGAAAACGTCTTCCCGACAAGATACTTCTCCATATCCAGCGCGGCCCGGTCAAGGACATAGTCAGCGGTCACGCCGGGGCTTATGTGCCTGAAAAGCGCGTCGCGATAGGCGTTTATAAACCCTAACAATTCACGCTGGGCTTCGGTGAACTGTCCGTTTACGGGCCACATACGGGTCACATCGCTGGTGTAGTAGCGGTAGTCGGGCGCGTAATCCATCAAAACCAGGTCACCATCCTTCAGTTTGTCGGTCTTTCGAAAATAATGCCCCATAAAGGCATTGGTTCCACCGCCGATGATTGATGCATAGCCTTCTCCGCGGGCCCCGTTTAGAAAGAAGATATATTTTGCGGCCGCATCGAGCTGAAATTCATAGACACCGGGTTTTGTCGAACGCATCGCTTCAATGATCGCCAAACCCGCGATTCGTGTGGCTTTTCGAATAAGCTCGATTTCTTTCTCGCTCTTGATGAGTCTCATCGAATCCAGGATCGGTGACAGATCGCGGACCTCAAACTGGGGTGCCCTTAAATTCAGTAATTTCCGGAAGTATGCTTCGCGCGAAGCTCTGCCGTCCCACGGATCCGCATTCACCCGTGCCTGCCCCCGAAGAAGCTCGTCGCGGCTGTCAGTGCCCGTCTCGGCGGGGCTCAAGGGCGTGAAAATAAAGGGTGCCGGCGGACGGATCTGCGGTCCGACGAGATCGAGCGACAGAAAATCCAGCGGCCTGACGCGATCGATCCCGGTTAGTTTTATAATTAAATCTGCATCTTCAGCTGAAAGGATCTTTCCCTCGCTGCGTTCGCGTCCTTCATCGCGATGGGGAAGATACAGGGTTGTCCGCTTGCTGCGGCCATCCAGCAATAGGTATGCGCGCGGTGTCTCCAGCCCGGTAAGGTAATAGAACTCGTTTGATTGTCTGAAAACGCTGAATCCGCTGACATCACGTGCGCCCTGAACCAGCGCGATCGCTTTATTGCCGATCTTGTCAAATATCCTTGCGCGGCGGTTTTGAAACTCTTCCTTTGAGAAATCAGTTTGGTAATAGTGTTTTTCCTGTGCCGGGACGCAAATTGCCGCGAGCATCAGAATCACGATCGACGCGAGAAATCTTTTGCACATATTTTGTTTTCCCTACCGGGAGCGCGGACATCCCTGTCCGCACGTTTGCGCAAGCAAACGAATCGGTGATTGAAG
>JABDJV010000280.1 GCA_013003295.1 Pyrinomonadaceae bacterium
GTCCGGAGCAATCTTAGGGCTCGCGTCGCTGGTAAGGGGGACGCTCGCTCCATTTGTATTGGTACTTGCCTTCGGGTTTGCATTATCCGGAGTTCTAAAGGGGAAACTGCCGGCCGTTGTTCTTCGAAGGACCGCGATTTTTGTCATTGCGTTTTTAATTATTATATTCCCATGGCTGGCTCGAAATCGGTTGGTTGCCGGCCAATGGTTTTTTGGCGCCTCTAGTACTAGTTTATATGTTTCGATCCAACAATATAGCGGGGAAAAGAATATTATCTTTAGTTCCGACGATTGGAATTCTTGGCAAAAGGACCGGGCGAAACGCTATGCCGCTGCGAGAGTCGGGGCGCTCGGCGAAATTGATGTCGATAGAAGCTATGGGATCAGTGCGTACGAAGAGTTTACAAAGCTGGAAATTGGAGACGTCGCAAGAAATGGAATAAAAAAAGTGTTCTACTTATGGGGTGGAGGAAACCTTCTCAAAGGTGAATTTTCGAAAAAATTGTATACTCTCGTAGCCGGATTGTCTGTCCTGGGTATAATCCTCTGTTTATTGAAAATAATTTCGTTTCGAACCTTTGGATTTGCGCTTGCTGGGGTCCTCTATGCCTGCAGCTTGTATGATTTTTATCTGGGACGAGGTTTGGTACTGCACTCATTTCTGATATTCGCTTTTGTGGTTGCTGGTATTTGGAATAGCCGAGTTAGGATATGGCAACACTGGTTGTTATGGTTACCAGCGGTCTACTTGACTCTAGCGCATTTGGTATTTCATGTTGAGGCTCGATATTCCTTTCCCGCTCGCCCTTTCTTGATCGTGTTTGCAGCGGTAGGGCTAAGCTTGCTCTTTCCCCGTTTGCTCGGATTCACAATGAGGCCTGACGCGGAAAACTAGCGCTTTCTACGGGATTAATTATTAGTAAGTTAATGCGTGCATAGAAACTATGGAGCTAAAAAACCAAAACATTCTAATAACTTCAAACGAGCCTTGGAGCGAGATTTGGTATTCAAAACATAATGTTGCATACGAATTATCAAAACAAAACAGAGTCTTTTTTCTAAATCCGCCAACGAAATGGAAAATCGGCAATTTGTTCAACAATCAATTCTCGGAGGAAAAATATTCGGATAGTCTTTCCATTGTAAATTATCAAAACTATTTGCCGATTCGCAGTGATTCCATAAATGAACTTAATAATTTCTTAACTTCGAAGAGCTTGCGGCGATTTTTTGAAAGAAAGGGTATTGACGATTTTATTCTATGGGCGTTTGATCCAAATCGCCTTTATAGGCCTAAATTGCTTGGAGCGAAATTTTGCATTTATCATTCGGTGGATTTCTGCGGATTTAAGATTTATGGTGAAAAGCAACTTTGCAGGAATGCCGATTTGATACTCTGCGTTTCGCAGGATATTTTTGATGAGTACAGTCGATTTCAAACGCCAATGCATGTAATTCCTCATGCCATTTCGAGTGAGGCTTTTGAAATCGAATCTGATCATGAATTGGAATTTGATCGTGAAAACTACGGCGTATTTGTCGGCGTCATCGATGCTAGATTGGACTTTGATTTAATAGAAGAAGCCGCAAAGAGGTTTTCGGACGAAGAATTTGTCTTCGTGGGACCGCTTCGTCTTCCCGAGAGCGCCTCTGCAAAAAGACTGTTTGTGGAAAATAGATATGAGAATGTTACTGCTATCGGGTCAAGACCTTTCAAGGAACTGAAATACTACATTAACAAAAGCAAATTCTGTCTTTCATTTATGGACAAAGAGTATCCAGGAAACAAAGTTGGTCATCATAAGACCCAGGTGTACCTGTCGCAAGGTAAACCGGTGTTTGGACCGAAATTCAGTGACTACAAGGATTTAGGCGACATCATGTATATGGATGATTGCCCGGATGGTATCTTAGAAAAATTAGCAAGATTTCTGGAGGTTGGTGAGGAAGACTCGTTATCTCGCAGACGAATCGAATCTGCCAAAGCTCACTCCTATGAAAATACACTGCAGAAGATAAACGATATTCTACAAAGACAAGCCGCCGATCTCGGATAAAAATGCAAAATCAAAAATTAGCTGTTGTTATTGGAGCTCGACCACAGTTTATTAAACATGCTCCGGTTGAAATTGCCTTTAAGAAATTCTTCAATCTGGTCTCGATTCATACAGGTCAACACTACGATAAAAATATGAGCGACATATTTTTTGAGCAGTTGAAAATTGACGAGCCGAACTACTTGCTCAATGTAGGTAGTGGAAGTCATGGCGTTCAGACAGGAATCATGATGCAGAAATTGGAGCCGATTATCGAGAATGAGAACCCAAAAGGCATCGTACTTTACGGAGATACTAATTCGACTCTTGCGGGAGCACTCGTTGGCGCCAAATTGAATATTCCTATCATCCACATTGAGGCCGGTCTTAGGAGTTACAATAATATGATTCCTGAGGAAATAAATCGGGTCGTGACCGATCGGGTCTCATCTATATTGTTTACTCCCGGCATGAATGCCGTGGAAAATCTAGCCAGAGAGAATATTGTTAACGGAGTCCACAACGTTGGAGACGTTATGTGCGATATGATTCGGATCGCGCGCGAGATGAGCATAATCAAAAAACTCGATAGCTACGAAAGCTACTACTACGCTACCATCCACCGACCCTATAACACCGACATCAAAGAACGCATTTTTGACATCTTGCGGACATTTGATGAATTGGACCTACCCGTGATCTTCTCCCTTCATCCCAGGACGAGGGCTAAAGTGGGATTTTTCGAGGGAGATCTGGAACGCTATAGTAATATTAGCTTTGTCGAGCCACTTCCGTATTTTGAGAATCTCCAGATGATATCCAATGCGAAAGCAGTGGTTACCGATTCGGGAGGAATTCACAAGGAGGCATACCTTCTGCAAAAGCAATGCGTAACGATTCGCTCGGAAACCGAATGGACGGAGACCCTTCACAACGGATGGAATACATTGGTGTTTGACGATCTTAGGTTGGTTGAATCTTCGTTAAATGAGTTGCCGGGCGATTATAAGAACGACGTTTATGGTGATGGAAAAGCCAGCGAAAAGATGTTGGAAATTGTTAAGGCGTCATTTTCTTAGGTTTAACAATTAGGTAATAAAAAAATGAGTAAGGGTTGGTCAGAAAATTTCACCTATTCTTTCTATGAGCAAATTTTAGATTTGCTTAAGGATGATTACGAATTTCGGTTGTTTCGAGAAGTGCCGGAATTTATTCATAGCGACCGGAAATCCAACGTCGCTTTGTTAAGACATGATATCGATTTAGATCTTCGAAAAGCTGTTGATATTGCGAGAGTCGAAAGTAATCTTGGAATAAAATCGACATACATGGTAATGACAAGCTGTCCTTTTTATTCGGTAACTGATATTGAGTCTCAATCTTTTCTTAATGAAATTGCGGGGATGGGACACGAAATTGCACTTCATTTTGATATCGTCAATGACCAGCAGAGCCTTCCGAGTATTTCCGATGAGCGCTTTTTTACGAATTTGAATTCGTCGGTCTTGAAACTGGGACGGGCAGCTTCCGCCAAAGTGGATTCCGTTTCGTTCCATCGTCCGGTACCGGAACTGATAAATGGACAACTAATGTTAGATGGACTCGTTAACGCCTATGCGAAGGAATTGATGGGTGCGTATCTCTCAGATTCAAGAGGGAATTGGAGGGAGGGAAACCCGCTTTCCGTACTCGCTAAGCGTCCGGCAAAATTGTTACAATTACTGACTCACCCGTTTTGGTGGAATGAACAACATGTCTCAGCTGCGGATTGCTTGGAGCAGTTTTTTGTCGCGAGAACAAAAAATCATTCCGATGAATTTGCGGATGAATTTGATGAGGCACTTTCGAATCACTTAACGATTCGGCGAACCGGACAATTAGAAAATACCGGCTCGTAAGAAAATAGTCTTCAGATTGGAAACACATAAGATAGAGGAGATCCCGAATACGCTCTTTTTGGCAAAACGGCGTAGGTATTGAAATGATAGACAGAGGCGGAAAGTTTAACACAGATTCAAAAGCTCTAGTAAATCGAATTGACGCGCATAGCGCTTTTGGTACAAATGACCTGAATTCTTGGATTTTGGGGAATTTGAATTTATCAACAGGTTGTAGGGTATTAGATTTGGGCTGCGGAACGGGAAAGCAAAGTATTGCGATTGCCGAAAAGATTGGAGAATCAGGAGCGGTCACGTCGATTGATTTGTCCGACGAATCTCTTAAAACACTTCGAACTGAAGCCGAAAAATTGGGATTGACTGATAGAATTTCTGCAACGAAATCGGACTTGGATAATATCGATGGAGTTATAGAAGAGAATCACTACGATAATATCGTTAGTTCCTACGCGCTGTATTACTGCTCCGATCCTGAAAAGACATTTTCGACGCTCTATGACGCTCTCAAACCCGGAGGTGTAATCTTCTTCTGCGGTCCCTCGCGGGAAAATAACAGTGAAATTAAGAGTTTTCACTATTCGTTGGCCGGTGTCTCACCACAAATGGAAACATTTGCGTCGCGTTTTATGGAGGACGATGGTCCGGAGCAGGTAAAAAGTGTTTTTCAGAATATAGAGATCCGCGAATTTCGGAACCCGCTCAAATTTGATTCTTCGGATGCGTTGTACAAGTATTGGAGTTCTTACAATCTATACGACGAAGAGCTGGACTCTATTTTCAAAGAGAGAGCGGCGCTTCATTTTCAGTCTCATGATCATTTTGAAACGGTTAAAAGAGTAATCGGTATCAGAGCAATAAAACCTTCCCAATAGGTAAACACCTCCGAAACATGCATATCGTATTTTTAATGGCGAATAATTCTTCCGTGCCATATTTCAATTGGTTTGCTGAAGAGTCAAAAAAGCATAGTGATTATCGATTCTCGTTTGTCGCAATGCACAAAGAGCGTCCCGAAATGTTAGATGAGATGCCCGCTAAAGGTTGTGAGGCGCATTGGATAAAGTTTGACAACGGCAAGAGAAAATCGAGCATGATTTATAGTTTCTTTAAACTGGTCAAGCTCTTCAGAAAAATTAAGCCTGACGTTGTTCATACTCACTTATTCGATGATTCGCTGCCCGGGCTTCTAGCGGCAAAATTTGCCGGAATCAAGACTCGTGTGATTACGAAAAACGACACGACATTTCATTGGTATTATGCGCCCAAATGGGTGTTTCTCGACAAACTTAATAATTGGATTGCTACTGATATCGTTGCTATTTCCAACGAGAGTCGAGAATTCATTCTTAAAAATGAAAAAGGTGATCCGACGAAAGTGCGCGTGATACATCACGGAATTCCGATTGCTCAGTTTGCAAATCCGGAAAGTCAACGCATGGCTGACTTAATTGAAAAATATGAGCTTCAGGACAAACTTATAATTGGTACAGTTGCGCGACTGATCGAATGGAAAGGCTATCGGTACATTATCGAAGCCGCTAGGATCATAGCGAAGAAACACCCGGCAGCTAGATTTCTATTTGTTGGGACCGGAGATCAGCAACTTGAATTGGAGAGTTTGGTTAAATCTTACAAACTTGAAGAGCATGTCGTGTTTACGGGATGGGTGGATCGTGCAGACGTCCCGTCATTGTATGGAATAATGAATATTTATTTGCACGCTGCGTCGAAAGAACCATTTGGATTTGTAATTGCGGAAGCGATGGCTGCAGGCCTTCCGATCGTGTCTACAAAAACGGGTGCGGCCCTAGACGCAATCGTCCACAAGGAAGACGGATACTTGGTTGATGAAAAAGATGTAGACGGTATAATTAAGGGAATCGACTTTATTGTTGAAAAGAATTTGCTTAGGGATAATAGGGAGATCCTAAAGCGGAAAGCCGTTGAATTGTATTCGTTTGATGTAATGTGGCGAAAACATATCGAATTGTATAACCGCGCGAAAAGCCGCCTGAATCTTAAGTGAAAACCATAATAAAACAAATATATCGGTGGCTACCGTTTAAGCAGCAAATATTTACAATAGTTAAGATGATATATGCTCCCTCTCCAAATTTGATCCAGCATTTACATTTTAAGGGAGTGCTCAACTTATCGGTTAAGGGACGCGTATTCAGAATGCAGCACTACGGGTTTCAAATAGAAAATGAGCTCTTTTGGCTCGGTATAGATAACGGTTGGGAGAAAATTTCGCTAGATCTCTGGAGTCGGCTATCCGAGGATAGCGCGGTTATTTTTGATATCGGAGCAAATACTGGGATTTTTGCCTTAGTCGCCCAAACGATGAATCCGAATGCGAAAGTTTTCGCGTTTGAGCCCGTGAAGCGAGTCTATGAAAAATTGGAGCATAACTTTGAAATAAATGACTACCCAATTGAAGGATTCGAAACCGCCGTTTCAAACTATGATGGAACCGCTACGATTTATGACAAGAAGGATAGCGAGCATATACTCTCAGTGACCGTAAATAAAAACCTTCTTGCCAGTGATTCTGATACGGTTCCGACGGAAATTACCACGATCCGATTAGATACGATTATTGAAGCGAATGGTGTGGAACAAATAGATTTGATGAAGATTGACGTTGAAACCCATGAAGCCGAGGTATTGGAGGGAATGGGGAAATATCTTGAAGAGTTTAAGCCTACGATGCTCATTGAGATACTGAGCGACGAAGTAGGTAAAGCTGTCGAAGAATTGGTTAAGGAATTGGACTACCTATATTTTAATATTGATGAAGCTAATTCAACTGTAAAAAAAGCAGACACAATCACCAAAAGTGACTATTTCAACTATTTATTGTGTCGAGAAGATATTGCAAGAAAACTTAGTATTATCTGAGAATTGATTCACTGCGACGAATCGGCCAGGTACAAACATATAGCCGGTCGCAACGATTCTGTATTGCCCCTCCTTAGTAATTTGCCAAAAGAAAAAAAAATATTCTTTTCAAATTTGGATGGACTTAGATTCGTAGCTATTGCACTCGTTTATCTACAGCATGGATTCTTGGGAGCGATAAATACGCTCGGATTGAGTCCCGAAGTGCGAGATGTGATTTTTCGTCCTTTCACGCTGGGTGAAACAGGCGTGTCATTTTTCTTTGTTTTAAGTGGATTTCTAATCACCTATTTGATTCTCAGTGAAATCAAGTTGAACGGGAACGTCGATGTCTTTGCATTTTACATCAGAAGGGGCTTGCGCATTTTCCCACTGTATTTTGTCGTAGTTGGATGGGGAATTCTATTTTACCCCCCACTTAAGGAAGCTTTTGGGTTTAGTGGATACGTAGAATTTGGTAATCCCTGGCTTTATTTCACATTCCTGAGTAATTTTGACGTAATAGGTCTAATGCAAGCGGGAACCGGGGCAATGTCAACGAATATTACCTGGTCAGTCTCGGTTGAGGAGCAATTCTACTTAGTATGGGTTGTATTATTCTTCTATTTACGACCGAATCTCTACAAATACTTGTTTCCCTGTGTGATTGTAATTTCCGCGGTTTTTAGAATTTGGAACAATGATAACGAAACGGTTCTATATTTTCACACGCTTAGCGTCATTTCGGATATGGCAATCGGCGGATTATGCGCGTTTTGGGCCATCGAATACGAATGGCTTAAAAATGCTTTCAAAAATGCGAATCGGAGCATAATTGTTTTGGGATACATAACCGGGTTAGTGGTGGTCTGGTTTGAGCATCAATTGTTTCCAAATTGGTTTAGTAGATTCTTACCTACCGTGTTCTTCGCTTTTGTGATTCTCGAACAGAATTACTCAAGTAAATCAGTTTTCAAAATGAGTAATTGCAAATCGCTATCTTCCTTAGGGAAATACACTTACGCGCTTTATCTGCTGCATCCGGTCGGGCTTTTGTTTTGTGAAATCGTTTTTCGGTTGATGAGTATTGACATCGACGGTTTGGGGCTTAAAATTCTAATCGGGCTCTTAGCCTTTTTCGTAAGTATGGTGTTGAGCTATCTGAGTTATCATTTGCTTGAGAAAAGGTTTCTAATACTTAAAACCCGCTTCGCCCACATTAAGAGTGGGGGGTGAATAAAAAACGGCATAAAATATTTCAAACTACGGTTATTATGAGAAAACTGCTCCATTATTTATTTCACAAATCAGAGGTGAAAAAGGAATTCATGCGAATGGCGGAAGTTCCCGAATTTCCCTCCAGCGTATTGAAGAATACGAATGTATTTCCTTCACGGGCGGAAGTGCTGGTAGAAGTGCCGAAGGGAGGCGTGATAACCGAAGTAGGGATTGCAACGGGCGAGTTTAGTAAAGTCTTACTTAAGGAACTCAAGCCGGCTAAATTCCACGCGATAGACCTTTTCCCTCATCCCGATCAGTATGATAACTACGTCAAGCGGTTCGAAGACGAAATAGGCGCTGGGATCATGGAAGTTCATCAAGGCTTTTCGTCCGATGTTTTGGGCACATTTCCCGACAAGTATTTTGATTTTATCTATTTGGATGCCGACCATTCTTATGAGGGGGTCGTCAAAGATATAAATGAAGCTCGGCTCAAAATAAAGGAATCGGGGTTTATTCAGTTCAACGATTATACAACGTTTTCAGTTCGAGAGATGTTGCCTTATGGTGTTAAGAAAGCTGTACATGAATTTGTATTGGAATATGATTACGAGGTAGTTTCGATCGGATTGCAAAATAACGGGTATTACGACTTGCTCGTAAAAAAAGCGGTATGAGTATTCCACAGGTTTCAGTGGTTATACCCGCTTATAACGCCGAACGATATTTGGCGGCGTCGATAGAATCAGTTTTCCAACAGACCTATGATCGTTGGGAATTGTTGGTGATTGACGACGGGTCCACCGACAGTACGGGAGAAATTGCAGGAAGCTATGGAAACGCAGCAGTAAAATACTTTTTTACACCGAATGGTGGGGTATCCAGAGCAAGAAACATTGGAATAGAAAATGCATCGGGCAAATATGTTGCATTTCTTGACGCAGATGATGTTTGGGAACCTGAAAAACTCGAGATCCAAATGGACGTTCTTGACCGTGAAACCAACGTCAAAGCTTGTTACTCAGCGTTTTTTTTGGTCGATGAGAACCTTAATGAGGTCGGAGTAAGACGAAGTAAAAGGAAATCAAATGCGTTGAATGATTTAATGCTTTCAGGTAACGTTGTAGCGACACCAAGCACTGTAATTGCTGAAAAAGATCTGTTTAGCCAGGTGGGCGGGTTTGATACGGATTTGAGTCTATGTGCGGATTGGGAAATGTGGATTCGTCTCGCAACTAAAACCGAATTTGCATATATCGATGAGCCTCTCCTAAAATATCGCGTTCACGAGTCTAATATGAGCAACAACCCGCGCGTGCTCGAGTCAGACACGATATTGTTGCTCGAAAAGGCATTTTCATTAGGTGGAATGCCAAAAAACATAACTGATCAGAAAAAGTTATCATATGCAAAGAATTTTATGATTTTTGCAGGTGCATATTTTCAATCGCGAATGTACTCAGATTTTGTCCGTTGCGCACTCAAATCGATCAGTTTGGACATTCGGCAACTGGGATATTTACTGGAATTTCCTCTGCGAAAAATAAACAGGTCGCGCGAAAAGTAGAATCGACGAATGCGAATACTCTATGTAGTCTATTGGGGGGCGTTAGAACAGCTCGGACAGTCGCTCGTTGTGCCTGCAGTCAAACATCTGGCAAAGATGGGCGCGGACATAACGCTGGTGACGTTTGAAAAGAAATCTGATCTCGCAAATATTGATGAAATGAATAGAGTCCGAGAAACCCTCGAGAACGACGACATCGAGTGGGTTCCACTCGAGTATCATAAGAAACCGAAACTACCAGCAACACTTTATGATATAGCCAACGGCATTGTGTTTGGGCTTCGAAGCCGATTGAAGAAAAACTACGATATTGTTCACGGCAGAACTTATTTAGGTGGTTTAATTGGCGTCGCGTTAGCGCCGTTGATCAGGGCGAAATTCGTTTACCATAATGAGGGGTTTTATCCTGACGAACAAGTAGACGGAGGCTTCTGGAAAAAAGATTCTCGGATTCATCGCATCGCGAATCGCTTGGACAATCTTATGTATGCCAGAGCGAGCGGAATCGTTACACTTTCTTTTCGGGCAAAAGCGGAGCTTGAGAATAGGTCAGAAGTAAGAGAAAAGAACACTCCGGTGATTGTTGTTCCTAGTTGTGTGGACCTCGAAAGATTCCACCTGCCCGTTCAAATACCGGAGGGATCCGCTCAGAATATTAGATTAGTTTATATTGGAAGCGTCGGTGGGCGGTATATTCTCGATCGGATTGGAGAATTCGTGAAGGTTGCGAGAAACTCCGGAATAGAGGTTTCGCTTCAGGTATTCAACAAAGCTGATCAAGGACTGGCACGCGAAATGATCGAGTCAAGCGGGCTTAGCCCGAGCGCGTGGCGGCTGGGTGCTGTGCCATATATTGAGATGCCTGAACAGCTGTCCAAATACCACGCGGGCTTGTTCTTTCTAACGCAAGGAATTAGCGAACACGGCTGCTCGCCGACCAAAATCGGCGAGTATTGGGCAGTTGGATTGCCTGTAGTTACTACTCCAAACGTAAGCGATACGGATGAAATCATCCGAAAATATCGTGTTGGTGTGATTGTTGAAGAGCACTCGGAGGGATCATACCGCAAAGCTATCGACGAGTTGGTTGAGCTTCTGCGGGACCCGGATCTCGCGACCCGTTGCCGTAAGGCGGCTGAGGAGAATTATGCACTTCAGCCCGCCTGTGAGCGGCAATTCGAGTTATATCGTGATTTAGTAAGGGCTGCTTGAGGTTATATTTTCGCTTTTTAATAATGCAATAC
>JABDJV010000284.1 GCA_013003295.1 Pyrinomonadaceae bacterium
CCGCAAATTGAGGATCTCTCTTACGATCTCCGACGCCGGAAGGCTCTTTTCCCGTCCGCGGGAAAATGGAACGATGCAGTATGTACAAAACTTGTTGCAGCCCTCGATGATCGGGACATAGGCAATCGATTCGGAATGTCTTTGGGTAGGCGAGGTTGACCAATCATAGTCAAACTCTCTTAGTCCCAGGTCAGTAAAATTCTCATTTTCGCGGGCGAATTTTTCTATCGCGCTCGAAACCCTCCCGACCGCTGTTGTGCCAACGACAAAATTTATTCCGCGATCTTGCTGGAGAAGCGTTTCACCCTCAAGCTGGGCGACACAACCCATAACGCCGACGATCTTGTCGGAATCCTGCGTATGCCGAACTTGCCCGACCCGTGTATACAGCTTGTGCTCAGCTTTTTCCCGGACCGAACAGGTATTAAACAGGATCACGTCTGCCGCCTCTTCGGATGCAGTCAACTCATACCCGTCGGATTCCAACTGCGTAGCCACCCGCTCTGAATCCGAGACATTCATTTGACATCCAAAAGTTTCCAAATACACTTTTTTCATACACGCTTCGAAATAAATAGTTTCAAACAATATGTCTAAAACCAAAGATTTTGTCCATTTACATCTGCACACAGATTATAGCCTTTTGCAGGGAGCGATCCAACTCAAGCCGCTTGCACGGAAGTTGAATGAATTGGAGATGAAGGCGTGTGCGATAACCGACTACGGCAATATGTTTGGTGCGGTATCGTTTTACAAAACGATGCGGACAAACGATATCCACCCGGTTATCGGATATGAGGCAATAGTTGCTCCGGAAAGCCGATTTGATAAAAACGTCTCGGTTCGGGCCGGGGAGCTTCCTTATTATCACCTTGTACTGCTTGCAAAGAACTATGAGGGGTATTTAAACCTTTGCTACCTCGCTTCCAAGGCTTACACAGAGGGTTTTCACCACAAACCTCGAATTGATTTTGAGCTGCTGGCCGAAAGGTCAGCCGGTTTGATCGGGCTCTCATCCGGGTTGAAAGGATTCCCGGGACATTACCTTGCTCAGGATAACTACAAAAGATCCCTGGAAAAAACGACCCAGGTCGGAGACATATTGGGCAAAGGGAATTTCTATCTTGAAATCCAGAATCATGACCTGGCGGAGGAAAAGCAGATCAGAGAAGGCTTGATCAAACTCTCGGATGAAACAGGTTTTCCGCTGGTGGCGACCAACGACGCGCACTATCTTTCCCGGGAAGACTCCAGGGCCCACGACGTTCTGCTATGTATCGGGGACGGTTTGACCGTCAATGACAGTACGCGGAAGTCGCTCGGAAGCGACGAGTACTACTTGCGCTCGTCCGAAGAGATGTGGGCGATGTTTGGCACCGAACTCCCGGAAGCACTCACGATGACCTCGGAGATCGCAGAAATGTGCCAGGTTGAGATCCCGTTGGAGGACAATCTACAGCTGCCTGAGTACCCGATTCCAGTCGAATCCGGATGCAAAACAACGATCGAATATTTCGAAAAAGTCATTCGAGAAGGTTTTGAAAACAGGAAGAGGACGGTTTGGGATGTATTAGAGGAGAAAGGCGAGCTAAATTACCCGATCGAGGTTTACCAGGAAAGGATCAGGTCAGAGATCGAAATTATCGAGAAGATGGGATTTCCGGGATATTTTCTGATTGTCTGGGACTTCATGAAATACGCTCGCGAGAAAAACATCCCGGTTGGCCCGGGCCGCGGTTCCGCTGCCGGGTCGCTTATTGCGTACTGCATGGAGATCACTGACATCGATCCGATTCAGCACGACCTGCTGTTTGAGCGTTTTCTGAACCCCGAACGAATCTCAATGCCCGATATAGATATCGATTTCTGCGTGCGCGGACGGGGCGATGTGATTGAGCATGTCACCGAAGTCTACGGTCAGGATTCGGTATGTCAGATCATAACGTTTGGGACGATGGCCTCACGTGCCGCGATAAAGGATGTTGGCCGGGCATTGAATATGCCTTATGCCGATGTCGAAAAGATCGCCAAATTGATCCCGCCGCCGGTGAGGGGAAGAAATGTAAACATTACTCAAGCGATCGAGCAGGTTGCAGAACTGCGAAAGCTCATCAAGACGGACCCGAACGTGAAAGAGCTCGTCGATCTGGCGAAGCGTCTTGAAGGCTGCGCAAGACATTCGTCGGTCCACGCAGCCGGAGTCGTAATTTCCCCAAAGGCTCTGCACGAGCTGGTGCCGATCGCGGTTTCGAGCAGAAACGAGGAATTAACAAGTCAGTATCCGATGAACGACCTGGAAGCAGTCGGGATGCTTAAGATGGATTTCCTCGCTTTAACCGCTTTAACGGTCATAAACGACTGCTTAAGTGCGATTAAGCTTAAGCTTGGCGAAGAGGTCGACTGGTCTAAGATATCGCTTAAGGACGAAAAGACCATGGCGCTCTTCGGCAAGGGGATGCCCGACGCGGTATTCCAGTTTGAGTCGGACGGTATGCAGGAGATCTGCCGCAAGCTTAAGCCAACCGAACTTGAAGATTTGGCAGCATTAAATGCCCTCTACCGACCAGGTCCGCTGGATGGCGGAATGGTTGATGATTTTATTGCCCGACACCGCGGTGAAAAGAAGGTCAGATACCTGGTGCCCGAGATGAAGGAGATTTTGGAAAACACCTTCGGAATACTGGTTTATCAGGAGCAGATCATGCAGATCGCGCAAAAATTAGGTGGATATACGCTTGGTGAAGCCGACATGATGAGGCGCGCAATGGGCAAGAAAAAACGCTCTGAAATGGCTGTCCATGAGGAGAAATTTATCGGCGGGGCGGTATCAAACGGGGTTAAGCAGGAGAAGGCCGAACAGATATTCAGCCTCATGTCCCAGTTCGCTGATTACGGGTTCAATCGAAGCCATAGTGTCGCTTATGCTTATGTTGCTTTCCAGACTGCTTATCTTAAAGCACATTACCCGGCATTCTTTTATGCATCTGTTTTATCGAGTGAAGCAGGAGACACTTCAAAGATATACAAATACTCAAAAGAACTGAAAAATTCTGAGTTGGAACTGCTGCCTCCGGATGTAAATGAGAGCGACATCGGGTTCACTCCGCTTAATGGTGCAGTTCGCTTTGGTTTGACCGCTATCAAGGGAATCGGGACGAACAGCGTCGAAGGGATCATTAAGGCGAGAGACGAAGGCGGGAAATTCACTTCCCTTTACGATTTTACTTCCAGACTCGAGCAGGGTTGTGTAAATCGACGCGGTTTGGAGAGTCTGGTCACATCAGGGGCATTTGATTCGCTTAACCCAAATGGCGCCAATATCGCTGAATGGCGAGCGAGGATGTTTGCGGGCATTAAGGGTGCCCTTTCACACGGTCAAAAAGCATGGGAAAACAGGATTCGAGGACAGGATGATCTTTTTGCGGATTTTGAATCGACCAGCGCCGCGGGTGAGCAAGATCTTCCGGAGGCAAAAGCATGGTCAGAAAAAGAACTCGCAATGCGCGAAAAGGCCGCTGTCGGGTTTTACCTTTCTACTCATCCGCTTGATTCATATTTCGTAACGCTTGAGGAACTCAGGATAAAAGACATATCCTCGTACGCAGATGTGCAGCCGGGCGAAAGGTTAAAGATCGCGGGTTTGGTTTCCAAGTTTCAAGCCAGACACAGTAAAAAAGGCAATTTGTTTTGCATTTTTAGATTGGAGGACCAATCAAGCCAGGTAAAGTGCCTTGCCTGGGCGGAAGCATACAACAAATTCTCAAAGGATTTGGCGGATGAAGAGTTGCTGGTTGTCGAAGGACGTGTAGAATCTAATGAAGGTCAGGAAATTAC
>JABDJV010000302.1 GCA_013003295.1 Pyrinomonadaceae bacterium
AATCCGGGCGTGGAAACCTATTTATTTTTACTGTTCTGCATTTCCCAAAGCATCACGTGTTTCAAAAACGCATGGTGGGCGGCGAAACTTGAGATACAGAATCCCGGAAATCCTTCAAGGAAACCGGCTTTTAAAACGTAGGTTTGAAAAAAGGAAGAGCATCCCGCCGCAGCAGCTCTAAATGGGGAAGTACGCCTTCCGCTTAGAAACATTTGTTCGGCGGCAAAAGGAGCGTAGCGTTCGCCGATCATGCGGTGATGATGAGCCGCATTTTTGACCGTATAGTGAAGTATGTCCGCTTTCAACTTTTCAACCTTGGCGCCATCTGACAACTGAAAGGATTCGTGAATAAGGGAGTCGCTCCATTTCCCCTGTTTTCGGTTAAACAAGCGAAGCTGCCAGTCAGGATACCAGCCGGCATGGCGGATCGGCCGGTCCATATAATAAGTCAGTCGCGAGATCCGGTAGCCGTCGGCAGGAAAGCCATCAGCCTTCAATTCCAAGATCGCACTCTGCAACTCCCCAGAAGCTCGTTCGTCGGCATCAAGACTAAATACCCAATCGTTTTCACACTTCTCTACGGCAAATTGTTTTTGCTTGCCAAAGCCCATCCAGTCCTTGGAGTAGGTTTTTGCGCCCAGGTATTCCGAGATCTCGATCGTTTTATCGGTGCTTCCCGAGTCTACGACAATTACCTCGTCGGCCCAGGAAACCGATTTGATGGCGTCGCCGATATTTTCTTCTTCGTTTAAGGTGATTATGCAAGCGGAGACCTTCACGACGCTATTTTGGCAAAATCGCGTCGAAATAGAAAGAGCTGAATCCATAAAGAAAGCGCCCGGAACAATTCGGGCGCCAGTTACAACAAAATGGATTCCAGACTACCTGTTGTCTTTCATTGGTGAGGAAATCACAATATTGTTAACCCGGAAGGTTGTCGACGTGGCCTTTTGAAGGTCAGCCAGCGCTTTGTTGTAATCCGTTTCCGCACGGATTTCTGAGTTTCGCGCATTCGTTAGCGTGTTTTCCCTTTGAAAAAGGAGAAAGGTTGTCGAACGCCCGACATCGTAGAGTTTTCTCTCGCCGGCGAGTTGGATCTCTGCATTCTCCCTCGCACGCCTCGCCGTTAACACTCGCTGCCTTGCAGTTTCAACTGCCTGAACGGCATTTCTTACCTCAGAAATTATTACCTGTTCCTGAGCCCGCTTTTGCGCGGCAATACGCGATTTCTGAAACTCGGCGGTCGCCAGGTTCGCCTTCGCTGTTTTGTTTCGAATGGGAAACGAAATCGTCACACCTGCGGAAAACGTTCTGTATCTTCCACTAAACACATTTCTAAGGTTTTGGCCAAATCCGCCTATAAAAACCGGGGCAACGGTGGAGTTGCCATTTAAGATCTGCTCAGTTCCGGCAAGGCCATCAAGCGAAAAGGTGCTTGTAAAATCAACCTGCGGTTTTGTTTGATTCTTGAAATAATTCAGATCGATCGAGTTAATCTCACTCTGAAGATTGAGGCGGCTCAATTCCGGGCGATTCGCCACGGCATCTTTGACAGCATCGCCCAAAACTATCGGATCGGTACTGAACACGGGTGAATCAGTCGGCGTGAAACTTTGAGTCCACTCCGGCGCGTTAGGGTCTTTCAGCAGCAATTGTTTGAGAGTGTTCTCGGTAATCGAAACCTGCTGTGACGCGACCAATACATCCGATTCACGATTCGCAAGCTCAGTGTTTACCTCGGCCTTTTGCAGAGGCGCCGCGGCTCCGGCAGCTATTCTCGCTTCCACCTGCCGGAGATTTTCTTTGGTCAAATTTAGGTTGGCAACACGATTCTGCTGGTCCCGCAATGCGAAGACCAGATCCCAATATGCTCTTTGGACCTGCGCCACGATCTCGATCGTCCTTCTCCGGAAGTCGGCGTCTGACTGAGCGATGATCTTCCTCTGAATCTTAATGAACCTGCGGTTCTGATCGATACTGCGATTTCTGAAAAGTGGTTGTGTAAACGATGCGCCGAGACTCGAACTAAAATTCGGATTCAGCGTCGATGCGATCGAGCTAGATTTTGTTCGGTTATTATTAAAGAATACGTTGTAGTTTCCGCCGCCTTGCTTAATAAATTGTTGAAAAGACGTATTTGCGCTAAAGGTCGTGCGCGATACCACGCCGCTCTCATCAGCACCCGAAAAAATACTCGGCTGTGGCTGCACATTATTCGAGTAGTTTGGCGAGATCGTGATCGTCGGCTCGTAGAATCCGAGCTGCGATCGGAGCGCGGACTCGGCTATTCTTACATCGTCACGCGCGACCTCAATATCGTTGTTGTTTTGCAATGCAAACCGAATCGCGTCGTTTAATGAAAGCGACTTTGTTTGCCCCGGAATTACGCCTATCCGCTCTGTAACCGGTCTCACGACGGCCGACTTGACAGCAGGTCTGGTGGCATTCTTATCCTTCTCGGGATTTGGAGAGTTAGTTTTGGGCTCTTCGTTGGCGACTTTTGTCGCCGGGGGGTGATTTTTTGCGACTTGGGTTTCCTTTTCCGTCTCCTGAGCGCTGATGGAGATAGCAGAAAGAAGCGCCACGAGGATCAACGTCTTAGAAAACAATACTATTCGATTTAGAAATCTCATTAATTTAGAAGCTCCAAATGTATATAAACTCTATAAAATAAGTGTCTGGTCCGACACAAGATTTACTACGCTCTCATTTTTCGGTTTGTTTCAAAAAAGGGAGCAAAACCGATTAAATATTCAATTTTTCGTATTTTCGAACTCGACCCCCGATACCTTTGTACTTTGGGCGTTTTTGCGTTATCTTCATTCCTTTAGCATACAAACATTTGGAGGAACTTTTTAGAATGTCAGTAAAGGTTGGAATTAATGGATTCGGGCGCATTGGACGAGCAGTTTTAAGAACGGCTCTGAACGATGACAGTATTGATTTTGTCGCGGTAAATGATCTTACGGATACAAAAACTCTGGCACATTTGCTGAAGTATGACTCCGTGATGGGAAAGCTCGAACAAGAGATTTCTTCGACCGAAAATACGATCACGGTCGATGGCGACGAATTTCGGGTGTTCAGCGAAAGAGATCCGGCCCAGATTCCCTGGGAGGAAGTCGGTGCCGAGGTCGTTATTGAATCGACCGGGCTATTTCGGGATAAAGCCAGCGCCGGAAAGCATCTTCGAGGTGATGTTAAGAAAGTAGTGATCTCGGCTCCGGGAAAAGACCCTGATCAGACGATCGTTTTAGGCGTCAACGAAGGTGCCTATGATCCTGAGAATCATCACATCATTTCTAACGCTTCGTGCACCACCAATTGTTTGGCTCCGGTGGCAAAGGTTATCCATGAAAAGTTTGGCGTTAAAAACGCACAAATGACAACCATTCACGCCTATACGAATGGGCAGAGCCTTCTCGATGTTCCGCATAAAGATTTGCGAAGAGCAAGAGCCGCCGCGCTTTCGATGATTCCAACCTCTACCGGCGCGGCAAAAGCCGTGTCGCTGGTTATCCCGGAATTGGCGGGAAAATTTGAGGGGATTTCGGTAAGGGTGCCAACGCCCAACGTTTCATTGGTTGATGTGGTCATCAATGTCGAAAAAGCGACCTCGACCGAGGAAGTCAATCAAACCTTGAAAAACGCTGCGAACGAAGAGCTTGCGGGGATATTGGCTTTCTCGGAAGAACCTCTTGTTTCGATCGACTACCGGGGGAATTCGAATTCATCGATCGTTGATGCTGATAACACTTCTGTTTTGGACGGCACTTCGGTGAAGATTCTCTCGTGGTACGACAACGAGTGGGGTTATTCCTGCCGGGTCAGAGATCTGGTCAAATACATAGCCGATAAGGGTTTGTAAATGGATCGGCTCCCATTCAGGGAGCCTTTTTAATAATTATCGTAATGAAAAACTTTTCAAACACGCTTATTCTTTTGGTGTTTTGCCTCTTGGTAATCTCCTGCAGCTTATCAAGATTTACGGACAGGGAGGCGAGCCCGGATATTACGGAGAAGCCCGCAGAGCAGGAAGAGCAAGAAATAAAAATTGCCGACGAGGAGATCGTTTTTGACGATTCTGAAACATCTCCGATCACAAAGCTTGAATATAATAGGATCGAGAAGGGAATGACCTACCCGGAAGTTGTGAAGATCTTGAAGCGAAAGGGAGAACTGCTAAACAGCAGCATGGTCGGCGCCTACAAGCTGGAGACATTTCGTTGGAAGGGCGATGCAAAATTTTCCTTTATAAAATGCACATTTAGAAACGGTTTCCTCACAATCAAAGACGAATCGAATCTAAGATAGTTCGGCCTTTTGTTTTTAAAGAAGAATATGAACAAGTTATCCATTAAAGATCTGGATTTAAGTGGTAAGAGAACATTTGTAAGGGTGGATTTTAATGTGCCCATCAGGGACGGAAAGGTTGCAGACGATACCCGAATCCGGGGTGCGATTCCAACCATCCAACACCTGCTTGACGAGCGCGCAAAAGTAATTCTGGCGTCGCATCTAGGCAGACCGAAGGGCGAAAAGGAAGAACGATTCAGCCTGAAACCAGTTGCGGACAGATTGGGCGAGCTATTGGGAAAAGAGGTAGCTTTTGCAGATGATTGTATCGGTGACCAGGTAGATCGAATGGCAACGGAGATGGCCGCAGGGGACGTAATACTCCTTGAGAATGTTCGGTTTCACGCGGGTGAGAAGGAAAACGCCGAGGAATTTGCAGAGGCATTGGCGAAAAACGCGGACGTTTATGTAAACGACGCATTTGGAACTGCCCATCGCGCCCATGCATCAACGGCAGGGATAACAAAGTTTGTCGATCAATGTGCAGC
>JABDJV010000341.1 GCA_013003295.1 Pyrinomonadaceae bacterium
TCTCCGGCTATCTTCGATTTTATCTCATCATAAGACATATCCGGCGATCCTTCCCTGATCTCAAGTGCGCGGCGAAAAAGATCTGATACTGTTGGTTGATTGCTCATCTGTGTTTTTTGTAAATCGCTCTACTATTTGTGTCGAATTAGAAACACAGATTAACACAGATGGAATACGGATAAAACTCGACTCGGATGCCTTAGTAGATTCCATGTCTGTGCTAATCTGTGTGCATCTGGGGCTTAAAACATATGAAAAAAATAATATACCAAATACACTTATGGCTCGGGATGCTGGTGTCGATCCCGGTCCTCGCCTGGGCGTTCAGCGGGTTTTTATATTCTTTGCCAAATACGGTTGAGGGTGGAAAAGTTGACGTAATCGACCAGGATCGCGTCAAAGTTTCACCAAACACTGCAATTGAGAAAGCTCACGGTCTTGCCGGAAAAAAGCTTCCGACAACTGCCTTGACCCTCCTGATGCGTGACGGAAAGCCTTTTTATCAGGCGATCGGCGGAATGGGAATGGATTCGATACTGGTCAACGCGGAAACCGGTGAAGTCTTGATCACTCCCCCGCCAAATTTGGCGACTCGCTTCTTTCGGCAGGCACATTTCTACTATTTCGCCGGCTCCTGGCAGATCACTCTCCTTTTGATCTTTTCCGCGCTCGCCTGCATGTCGGCGATCACCGGAATTTACCTGAACTGCGTCTATTGGTTTGGCGGAAGGGGAAGGAAAAACAGCGGTGCGGTTTTATCAGAGGCTTCGGGCACGTAAATCCCGCCATCTAAATGTTGAATATTCGCATCTGAAGGCTTAGTCTTTATCTGTTAGAGTTTTGATTATGAAGATATTGTTTGCAATCGCGTTCCTGACCATTGGGTTGGTTATTTCCACATTTGGGCAGCATGAATATGCTCCGCTCAAGGAAAAAAAGATCAAATATCAGGATTGGACGTATAAGAATGTTTTAACCAATGAAGACATTAATCTGCGCAATTTCACCAAAGATAAAAAACTCGTGATGGTTTTTTACTTTGCACCATGGTGTCACAGTTCTAACTATCAAGCCCCGGTTACCCAAAAACTTTACCAAAAGTATAAAGACCAGGGTTTTGGCGTGATCGGCGTGAGTCTCTACGGAACGCTCGAAAAGGTGAGGGAAACCGTAAACAAACGAGGCATTGAATTTCCGGTTGTGACCGAAACGTTTTCAAAGTCTGACCGAAAAAAATCTCTCCACTACAACTACCGCAAGAAAACTGGTGACAACCGAAAGTGGGGAACTCCCTATAACGTTTTTCTGATTCCTGACAAGCTGAATAAAAGCGGCGATCTTCTCACGAAAAAAACTTTTGTGGTAAACGGCGAGATCGTTGAAAAAGAAGCGGAGGCGTTTATCCGGCAGCGGCTGGGTCTTTCGGAACACAAATTTAAAGCCGCAATCGACTGAAAACTTCGCGGTAATTAACTTTTCTGCCAAAACTCAATCTCTAACGCAAGAATTTTTCGAAAAGTAACGGCGATTAAGTATTTATTTAGTCAAAGAAATAGGTTCGAAAGAAAAACTGTATCTGGATTTAATGGTCTGCTAATCTTAGATACATGTTTTTCGCGAAGATTCACACAAGGAAATTAGTTCCTATGAGATCACAATTGTTTTTATTTATTGTCGCGATCTGCGTAATTGGTTTGTTTTCAATTACTTCGATAGGGCAAGTCGGCCCGGATAAGACCAAAAAAAACAATTCCACGACTAATAAGAAAACGGTAACGAATGTTGAAAACTGGATGGTCGTAGTAACGGATTCGGTAGCAGGAAATACAAAAAGAATAAGTCCGGATCAGATTTCAAAATGGAAGGTCGTTTTGACCAAGTATCCACCCGATAAGCCCATCAGCAACCAATCCGAAAGTATGCCTAAGGCAGGGAAATATGAGCAAGGACTGAATAGCAAGATCCTCCGGCAAAAATCAAACGTCGAATTCGAGTCGGTTTCGAAAAGGAGTTTTTTACCAACCGCCAGCCGAATTCTCGTTAATCCTGCCGTCAGACGCGTCGCACCCGCTAAAATCTCGAAGAAAAATAAGGCCCTTAACGACCCGGAATTGTGAAATAAAACTATCTTCACAACGGTTCCCTCAAACTGATCTCAATTCTCGCTAAATCTCAACAACACAACTTCCAATCGTCATCTATAAACGCGTTGATCAAAAGAAGCCGGTACGGATCCGGGCATTTATACGCGGCACGATTATCGGTTCGTCGCTGCTATCGAATTAAAAAAAGCGGTCTGAGAGTTCTCAGACCGCTTTATTCACATTCGGGAAAAGTTACCTTCGAGTCAATTCCGGCGGTAGTTTTTTATCAACTGCCGGCCGTTCTTTTAGTTCTGCAAGTTTCCACGTCGTTAAAAAGATCGTACGGGCAATTTTCTCCATCTTTTGATAATCGATCTTATCAGCGTGGTCGCCCGCACCGTGGTAATCTTCATGAACTCCGGTAAACCAAAATGCGATCGGAATTCCGTTTTGCGCATACATGAAGTGATCTGAACGGAAGAAAAACCGGTTGGTATCCTTGGGATCGTCGTACTTATAATTGTACTTCATATTCATATACGATTCGTTTGTTCCCTTAGTGATCTCACCCAGCTTCGAACTCATCATTTCCGACCCAATTACATAAACCTCATTCGGTCCGGAAAGGTCCTTATTTCTGGGATTGGTATCGCCCGACTTTTTGCTTCGGCCGATCATATCAATGTTTAGCTGCGCAACAACATTTTTGATGTTTACCGTTGGGTACTTGTTAAAGTACTGAGCTCCCCAGAGTCCTTTTTCTTCACCCGCATGCCATACGAATAGGATGGAACGCTTCGGACGCTTCTGTGTTTTTGCCAGTGCTTCAGCGATCGCCAAAACTGCGGTCGTACCGGAACCATCGTCGTCTGCGCCGTTACAGATCTTATCCGTCTTGCTGACACCCCGGCAGCTTCCGCCGACGTGATCATAGTGAGCGCCGATCGCGACCATCTCTTCTTTAAGTTTCGGATCGCTGCCTTCCCAAATTGCGACAACGTTTTGTGTCGGAGTTTCGGTTTGCTTCTTAATCGCACTGAATTCAACCTGCTTGTTCATCGCAAACGCCGACGCCGAATTGATGTCAGACGTTTCACCGTTAAACAATTTAGTCCCGGTGCTTTGGTTGATAAGCAGGATCGGCAACGATTCACCCGAATCGCTATCGCTCATCCCTTTCACTCTCGAGCGTCCGCCGCTTAAAAATCGCTTCACCCGGCTCCATTGCGATTGCATTTGCTGGGAGGCGACAAGAATGATGCCCTTAGCTTCTTTTGATTTCAGGTAGGTCATCGGATCCGCCCAATCGGTTCCTTTCTCTCCGGTAAGATCGCTGCGGTCGATTCCCTTCGGCGGACCAAACCTACGGAAATTGAAACCCGAATTGTGAAGGACCACGACCTTTCCGGCTACGTCAACCCCTTTCAGGGCATCAATACCTTTCGATTTGACCATCCATCCGTTTCCGCCGAATACCAATCCTCCGCTGCCTGATCCGCTGCCGGAAATATGCAGAAAATCGTCGCCGCTCGTAAGCGCGTCGCCGCCAACCGACATCTTCAGCCCGCTTGTATCAACCTTGCCGCCAACGATCATCATTTTCTGGAAAAACGTCCCGTTGTCTCCCGCCGGCTTAAAGCCCCATTTTCTGAGATTAAAAGCGAGAAATTCAGCGGTAATATCAAGGCCTTGCGACGGCGTATTGCGTCCGCCCATAGCGTCGGAAGCAATAAAGTGCAAATAGTCGCTAAGCTGCTTGGCGGTTATATTTTCCGCCATTTCGCGCTCGGCTTTGGTAATTGTGACGCTTGGGTCATTTGCAAACGCGGCCGAAGGCAGAATAAAAGATAGTAAAATAAATAGAACAAATAGGTTTTTTCTCATTTTTTTCTCCGAAAATTTCTTAATACGTTAATCCGTAGGATCAAATCGAGGTAATTTTTTTTGGTTGTTTTGTCTCTTATGTTAGTTTCCTCGTTTACTACGGGAGTTTGCTGGAATTTGTTTCGTTTGCGCGCCCGACAACTGCGATCTTGTGTTTATTCGCCAAAGCAAGCATTTCGGCGCGGTCGAAGATCAGCGTCTTCCCGGCATTCAGGCATAAACACGTGGCGCCCGCTTCGATCATCGTCTCTACTGTCGGCACACCGACGACCGGGACGTCAAAACGCATATCCTGATCCGGTTTGGCTACTTTAACAACGGTTAGCTTTCCTTTTGCAAGTTCGCCCGCACGCCTGATGACCGCATCCGTTCCTTCCATTGCCTCAATCGCTACACAGGCCTTTGCACGCACAACGATCGTTTGTCCAAGATCAAGACGGGCGATCTCGTTGGCAATCTTCAGACCGTATTCAATATTCCCTTTCTCCGTCGGATTTGGAGGGCGTTTTGACAAGACGCCTTCTTCTGCAAGTTGGTCCTGTATGAACAACGTAGAATCAATTAGTTCGATACCCTCTTTCGCCATTTCATCGGCGATTCCGCCGATCAGTGAATCCGTATTTCTTTGCGGCAGGTTCCAGAGCATTTTCATCATTTTCATATCCGGCAGCGCACCGCTGAAAATTTGAACGTGCTTTACCTGGCCCGCCATCATCGCTTTTGTAACGCCTTCACTCTTAAAGAAAGAGATCATCTTTCCAAGTTTTCCAACACCTACCCACAAT
>JABDJV010000372.1 GCA_013003295.1 Pyrinomonadaceae bacterium
GATCAAACGTCTTTGTTTGTGGCAAAAGGAACTTTTCAAGGCCCTGGATATCACTAAGCGTGTCCACGAAGGCGGTCCGCTTGATGAAAAGGTCTTTAAGAAGATCGAAAGTGAGTATTCGGACAAAATGCGCGAGGCGCTGGACACTACCGGCGGAAAAGACAAGCTTGAAAGCTATGCTGCAGTAGACGATCTCAAGAAAGAGATCGTTGAGAGCTATCCCGAAGATGATGCTGATGCGAGGGCTATGGCCGGCAAGTCTTTTGGAATGCTGAAAGAGCAGGTTTTCCGAGCTGATATCTTGAATAATCGCCGGCGAACGGACGGACGTAAATTTGGCGAAATTCGCCCGATTTCGTGCGAAGTCGGTTTTCTTCCCAGAGTGCACGGCTCGGCCCTGTTTACGCGTGGGGAAACCCAGGCGATCGCAACGACAACCCTTGGAACGAAACAAGACGAACAGTACATGGATGATCTCGAAACGGGAGAGATCCGTCGCCGTTTAATGCTTCACTATAATTTCCCGCCTTACTCGGTAGGCGAAGCAGGACGTATGTTTGGCACCAGCCGTCGAGAGATTGGACACGGGAATTTGGCAAGACGGGCATTGGAGCCGCTTCTACCTGATGACGAGGAATTCCCATACACTATCAGGATCGTTTCCGACATCACCGAATCAAACGGCTCGTCGTCAATGGCATCAGTCTGCGGCGGAACGCTTTCGATGATGCAGGCCGGTGTTCCCTTGAAGCGCCCTGTTGCAGGAATTGCGATGGGCTTGGTACTTGAGGAAAATCGCTATGCGATCCTTTCTGACATTGCCGGTGCTGAGGATCATTATGGAGACATGGATTTCAAGGTTACCGGAACCGAAAAAGGCATAACCGCGCTGCAAATGGATATGAAAGTTGCCGGTGTGAATGCGCAGATACTGGTCGAAGCACTGGAACAGGCGAAAAAAGGCCGTATGCACATTCTGGAGATCATGTCGCAAGCCATCGATGCGCCAAACGAAGACCTATCTGAATTTGCACCGAGGATCATCACGCTTAAGGTTCATCCCGATAAGATCCGCGATATTATCGGCCCGGGCGGGAAGATGATCCGCTCGATCACGGAAGAGACAGGTGCGAAGATCGATATCGATGATGACGGAACTGTGAACATCGCAACCGCCGATGGCGATGCTGCTCAGGCAGCTGTCGAACGTATAAAGGGTTTGACCGCAGAAGCCGAGGTTGGAGAAACATATCTTGGTACGGTATCGAGAATCGTAGATTTTGGTGCTTTTGTAGAGATTCTGCCAAATCTTGATGGTCTTCTTCACATTTCAGAGATATCTGAAAGAAGGATTCGTGACGTTCGGGACGAATTAAAGGAAGGACAGCAAGTTATGGTGAAATGCATAGGCAAAGAGGGTAATAAGATAAAACTCTCGCGTAAAGCCGTTCTAAAGGACGAGAAAGCCCAAGCCAGCGGTAATTAATTGTAATTCAGCTAGTTAGCGAGAAAAGGCATGAAATTCCAGATAAAACTGGAGTTTTATGTCTTTTGTCGTTTTATAGAATGCAGCAGGGAAAATGATGCCAAAATTCGAGTGCCCGTTTTATGGATTTTCGCAGAATTTTTTGTTTGATTGACAACCTGGTGTATGAATTTCCGAAAATATTCACTTTTTTTGATATTTTTTGCGAAAAACAGCTTACTTTTTCATTGAGATATTTCGTTGAAAAACAAGCTATTTATGGCGTTTTTTTTGCCCCAAAAGCGCCGGCATTAAAAAAAAGCGAAATTTAGTAAAAAAAAGTGAATATTTTGTGGAAATCATAGGCGATTAACTCTTTTGTTTGGTTGAACGACTAGCAGAAGTGGTTCGGGCGAAATCCGAAAATCAGAATTTACAGATCATAGTACAGAAAGCATGGCTATTTAATCGCTTTTTTGCTATATTCTACTGAATAGCCCCAGCCAGAATCTTATTTATCACGAGTTTTTGATAGAACTCTGTGGTCGTAGAACTTTTAAAAAACGCAAACTTTAGCTAGGAAATTAACAATGATTAAGAAGAATTTAAGATTTATCCTTTCGGCTCTAGCCATGTTTTCGATGGTGATGATGGCGACGGCATCGATCTCGGCGGCACCTGTACGATTTAATCAGGTTTCGCAGATCATCAATGCAAAGCCGGGGAAGGCGAAAACGGGGAACTACACTCAACTGCGCTTGCTAGATGATTCAATTGTCGCCACAAC
>JABDJV010000385.1 GCA_013003295.1 Pyrinomonadaceae bacterium
GACCGCAACTGCGCACGATTGGGCAAGTCTTATCGATCACACGCTGCTGAAACCGGAAGCATCAAAAGGCGATATTAAAAAACTATGTGATGAGGCGGCACAATTTGGATTTGCATCAGTATGTGTAAATCCCGTCTGGGTAAAACAGGCGGCAGAGTTTTTGAAAGGAAGCAGTATTCCGGTTTGTACCGTGATCGGTTTTCCGCTTGGTGCGACGCTTCCGGATGTGAAGGCATTTGAGGCCAGACGTGCAATTTTCAATGGGGCAAAAGAGGTTGATATGGTGATCAACGTCGGCGCACTCAAATCGGGCGACGATTGCGCCCTCGAAGACGATATAAGGGCAGTTGCCGATGCGGCGCATGAAAATGACGTCTTGTGTAAGGTAATAATCGAAACGGCTCTTCTCAGCGAAGATGAAATCGTTCGAGCTTGTCTCGCTTCGAAAAATGCGGGTGCCGATTTTGTAAAGACATCGACAGGTTTTTCAAAAGGCGGAGCCACCGTTGAAGACGTAAATCTGATGCGGAGAACGGTCGGAAAGGAACTTGGCGTAAAGGCATCGGGAGGCGTAAAGGGAATCGACGATGCGCGTGCGATGTTTGAGGCTGGTGCTACCCGCATTGGCGCTTCGGTTGGTGTAAAGATCGCGCAGGAGGCGAGCGGAATGAAGTCCACGATAAAAGCCGGGAGTTACTAGCACCCGGCTTCGTTGCTTCGCAAATGCGTGTACTTATGGCCGCGTAAAGCTGAACGCCTTGAACCCCACATGAAGATTGTTGTTTGCCCCGGGATCCAGAACATCGACGTGCAGTCGTAAATTATGTTTTCCCCTCGTAACGTTAACCTCACGGTAAGGAATAAAGACGGTCAGGTTGCTCACGCGATGAGTGTTTGATCTTGGAATCACTCTTCTATAAAACGCAACCTGTCCGTTTTTCGCTTTGTTTGTGCCTCCCGCCCTGGCCATGATCTTCTTACCACCGGCAGTTTCCAGCGAAACGACCATATTAAGACTTCTGCTTTTCAGGGTCTTAAGGGTCATACGCGTGTGAACAACCATTCCCTGCTGTCCATTTCGCTTAACGTTGTAATCGATCCAGATTCTGCTCGAAACAACACTTCCTTGCTTTCTCAGCGTCGGGGTCTTTGGTCTTCCCGGTTGAGTGAACAGAAAATTGTGAACTGCGAGGTGCTTTAGCAGCTCTTTATCCTGGTAGAAAATGTCTGCATCAACCTTTAGATTGTGTTTCCCGGCCGGCAATCGGAACTGAGAGTAGGGCACAAAGACATGGTAATCCGAGTAGACCGAGTTATCGTAGCCTGGATTTAACGGCTTGCTGATCTCCAGCGTCTTATTTGCCGGCGTCATCACGGCGCCGCCCTTAGCTTTGATAATTCTCACGGTCATATACAGAGGGACATTCTTTAGATTGCGGACGGTAAACTTATTATGTATCCGCATTCCTTTCTGCCCTTTTTCAACCACATCATAATCCACCCAGATCTTGCTGAAATCGACCTTAGCAGCGGGATTCTTTACATTTTTTATCGTATTGATGCGGGGCGCCTTGGTTCTGATCGCACTCATCAGGCTCGGGCTCGCGCCGGCTCTTAATAGTTCGCTTTCAATATCGGTTGAAAGCCGGAAGGTAATTCCCCGCTCAAGGACGGTTTTACGCAGAAAGTCGTTTTTCTCGGCCATTGTAAACCCACCGCTTTGCGACTGCAGGCCGGTAAGAACCTCTGCCAAACTCAGTGATGCCGGTTGTGCAAATGTGATCTGCATCGAAAGAAACATCACAAAAATGGCCGTAAAAAAGATGGACAATTTTCTTAAGGTAAATCTGCTGCTCATGATTATTTTTGTCTCTCCTTCTGACTGTTAATAAATTATGGTGAAAATACCATGGCTTAGGTTTGCTCAAAAAATCTTGATTATTATTTATGCCAATAAACCAACGCCTATCTGTTGACGTAAAACCCCCAACTATTTGCAACTATCGGTAAGGATACAGTTCATATCCTTCTTCTTTTTGGGTGTCCTTGTCGGCACCCTTTTCGGGGTTGCGCGAACAACACGCGGCGGCGTCGGCCTGCGCGTGATCCGCTTTGGCGTTGGACGCGGCGTAGCCCGTTTTGGCGTTCTTACGGTCTTAGTGTTGCGAGTCGGCTGCGGTTTTGGCGTTGTTTTCGTCTCGGGTCCCGGAGTTGGGTCCGTTTCAATCGAAGAATTGGATTTTTCGTTCGTATCATTTTCACCGCCTCCAAAGATATCTTCGGTTGGTTCGACGCTTGGCTCTGGCGTTATATCGGAATTCGTATCATCGTTTGTTGAGCCGATTGTTGAAACATTCGAATTCGTATCCGTTTTTGCAGTGGAATTATTTTTCCAGAACCACCAGGCACCTACCGCTCCGACACCCAGAAACATAAACAAAAGGCCGAGTACAGGAATCGCCCAAAGGAATTTCAGACTTCGTTTTTTCTGTTCCTGTAGCCTGGGTGCGGTATTTGCATTCGGCGGTGGAAAGTCCGAACTGCCCGTATTTGCTTGTGGTTCCTGAGATATCAGACCTGCCGGTGCTGCGATCGTCTCGACACTGTTAACGTCACCATCGGCCTCATTTATCGCATTATTCGGCAGCTGCTCGGTAATCTTCTGCTGTGAATTCGTCTCCTGCGCTTGCGGAAATGCTTCTGACGGAGGGGGAATGGCGGCATCCGATGGAGTAGCAGTTGGCGCGTCCGACGGCGGCGGGAAGTGCATAACTTCAGTTTTTTGGGCCGATTGCGGATTTGTATTCGCTGAGCCAATTTGTTTGAGAGCACCCCGCATTTCTGCGGCCGAAGCGAATCTTTCATCGCGCGTGATCTGCATTGATTTTAGCAGAAGATCTGAAAGGTCCGATGGGATCTTTGGATTCAGGCTGCTTGGATTCG
>JABDJV010000402.1 GCA_013003295.1 Pyrinomonadaceae bacterium
GCCCTGGATACGGCGGCTCCTGCTTTCCAAAAGACACCCGGGCACTTACAACCGTCGCTGACAAATATGACATTGAAACACTAATCGTTGACGCCGTAGTTGAAGCAAATGAGCGCCAACGAATGGCTATGGTTCCAAAGATCAAGGAACTCGTTCGTGATTTTCAGGGAAAACGAATCGGCGTTTTGGGGCTCTCGTTCAAACCAGAAACCGATGATATGCGAGAGGCTCCGGCCATCGAAATAATTGAGGAATTGATCGCCCAAGGCGCTAGTGTCTGTGCATATGATCCAGTTGCAATGGACGAAGCCAAGAAGTCGCTCCCAAATATTGACTACGCGGAAAACGAATACGACGCGATTGAAGACGCCGATGTTCTTGTTATAATAACCGAGTGGAACCAGTTTAGGGCGCTGGACATGAACAAAGTCCGAAGCTTGTTGAAATCCCCAAAAATTGCTGACCTCCGCAACATATACGAACCCAAAGACATGAAGGAATTGGGCTTTGAATATGTTGGCGTCGGCAGATAATCCTTTTCAAATTGCAAATATGTCTCTAACTACAAAATGCCTCGTTACCGGGGGAGCCGGTTTCATCGGATCTAACCTTGCTGATGAATTGATCAAGCAGGGAGCAAAAGTGTCGATAATTGATAATCTCGTGACCGGATTTAGGGAAAATCTAGAGGAAATACGGGGCGATTTTGAGTTTATAGAAGGCGACATTAATGACGACGAAGCGCTCGCGCGAGCTCTGGAGGGCGTCGAAATTGTGTTTCATCAAGCAGCACTCCCGAGTGTGCCGAGATCTGTCGAAAATCCCCAGGAGACACACGAGGCATGTGTTAATGGTACTTTCAAACTGCTGATCGCATCGAGAGACTCCGCAGTAAAGCGTTTCGTCTACGCTGCGTCGAGTTCAGCATACGGCAACCAAGAAACGTTGCCAAAAGTGGAAACAATGTGTGCCGAACCTTTGTCTCCTTATGCTGCGGCAAAATTGATGGGTGAGCACTATTGTGCGGTTTTCCATGAAGTTTACGGTTTGGAAACCTTGTCTCTGCGATATTTCAACGTATTTGGTCCCAGACAAAACCCCTCATCTTTCTACTCCGGAGTAATTTCCCGTTTCATAGACGCACTAATGAGTGATCAAACGCCGGTTATTTATGGTGACGGAGAGCAATCCCGCGATTTTACATATATTGCCAACGTTGTTGATGCAAATCTGAAAGCGGCCCAAACCGATCGAGGATTTGGCAAGGTTATGAACACTGCCAATGGAGAGCGGATCACCTTGAACGAACTCCTGGAGGTTCTTAAAGATTTGACCGGGAAGCACGACGTTACGCCTGATCACCAGGAAGAAAGGGCGGGAGATGTTAAGCACTCTCAGGCTGACAACAGCGCAGCCGTTGAGTACTACGGCTACGAAAAGCTTGTTGGATTAGAAGAGGGGCTAAAGAGGACGGTCGACTGGTGGAAACAAAGCCGTTTCGCGAAATAGTCTCTGGTGCAAGGAAATGATGAAGAAGAGGATAGGCAAAATTGCCTATCCTCTTTTCATTTTTGGAAATTAAACGATTATCGACCTCTTGGAGCAGGAGCCCTGGGCATTTCGGTCTTAGAAAAGCGCGGCAAGAGTTCATCTCTCATCGCAAGTTCATAAACCCCCGCAGCTACCAACGCCGCGGTCGCCTTTACATCATCCTCAACGATCCTTTCATACGTGTCCAGATTCGTATGCCAAGTCGTTGTGAAGTACTCGATGGGATCCTGAAGAGCGCCAATTCCGGGCAGGCCGGCTTGATTGAACGACGTGTGATCCGATCCGCCAAGCCTTCGGCTCGTGGTATTATTAGCGCCTTCAAAACGAACATCCTTAAAAGGTCCGGCGAGCGCATCGTTAAGAATTTTGCCGGCAGCATCTGGTCCGAAAACACTCCAGCCGCGAACCATTCCCGTTCCCGAATCGACGTTAAAATACCCGCCAAACTTCTTATACGCCGGTTTTGGGTTTTCTGCCGTTCCAAAATGCTTGGCAACATAAGCCCGGGAACCGAGCAAACCCTGCTCTTCACCTGACCATAGCGCAATACGGATAGTTCGCTTCGGCTTAACACCGATGGCTTTTAGGATCCTTCCGGCTTCCATCATGATCGCACAGCCGATCCCATTGTCAGTCGCTCCTGTCGCAGAATGCCACGAGTCAAGATGGCCACCCATCATGATTACTTCATCCTTCGTCTTTCCGCGTCCTGCGATTTCACCAATAGTGTTGTAGGAAGTGGCGCCTTTCGGGTAATACGTGTTCTTGATATAAAATTCAAGCTTTACGTTGTGACCGCCTTTTAGGAGTCTCCAGACACGTCCATAGTCTTCATTCCTCATCACAACTGTCGGCGGAGTTGTCGCCGGATCCGCCCTTCGATTACCAAACGCACGAATCGTACCGTGACGCATTCTGGAATCATTGATTCTTACGGCAGGTTTATTTTGACTTAAAAACTGATTCATTCGAACGAAAATCTGTCTGCCGCTCAAAGTAGCAACCTCCGGCTTTGGACATTTTGGGCGATTATTTGCAGGCGGGGTCGGGCGACGGCGCGGACCACCGCGGCGTCTCGCGGCTATTACTTCATCCGAAAGGCGTTTCGCCGGAGGATTGAAATTTACCCCCAGGCTTCGGGGACTGCCGGCCAAAACGATTCCTCCCCGAACTTTTCCGGCGATCGAAGCAAGATAAGCATCGAGTTCGGCTCTGGTTGGCGATCTCAAACACTTTGGATTATCCCCGTTCTGAATTCGCGGAGTATCCAAGGCGACCGCTTCCGCCGTCACTATCCCATTAGTCCCTGGAGTCCATGCTAAAACCTCAAAATCAAGCACGTCATTCATCGGAGAGACGATCGAGCCGATTGCACGCTGATTTGCCCAACCAGGTGAACCAAAATCCCAAGGCTCCATTTCGACCCGGTCAAATCCCCATTCCTTCATCTGTTTCATCGACCATTTTCCTGCAGCTTCAAGATTTGGCGAGCCCGTAAGCCTTGGTCCGTAAACATCCGTATACATATGCAGTGTGTTCATGATCTGCGAGTTTTCCATTGCCTCTTTGCGGATCTTCGCGACTACCGCGGGAGTTAGCGCCGAGCTCTTTTTTGCAAACACGGCCGGGGCAGTTTGCAGAAGCATTGCAAAAACAAATAGCAATACTGAAATTCTTTTGAATTTAGTCATAATTTTTCCTTTTAAATTTTTATAATGGTTTTATTAACCGTCTTCTCTCATCTTACGCAGACTTTCGATATAAGGTTTCCGCGCTACGCCTTTTTCTGTGATGATCGCATCGACCATTTCATTTGGCGTGACATCAAAGGCATAATTGCCAACCTCGATTCCTTCGGGAGCTAGCTGAATGTCCTGAACGTGTGTAACTTCCCTAGTATCCCGTTCCTCGATTGGTATGTCATCACCGCTCGCACTGTCAAAGTCAATGGTCGACATCGGTGCTGCAACATAGAAAGGAATCCCATGTTCTTTTGCAAGAACGGCAACCATATATGTACCGATCTTATTCGCCACATCGCCGTTTGCCGCGATCCGGTCAGACCCGACCACTACCGCCTGGATCATTCCCTTTTTCATAATATGGCCGCTTTGATTGTCGGTGATCAGCGTAACCGGGATCTTATCCTGAAGTAATTCCCAGGCAGTCAAACGGGCTCCCTGCAGATATGGACGGGTTTCATCAGCAAAAACCATTACGCTTTTTCCCTGATCAACTGCACCGCGGACAACGCCAAGGGCCGTTCCCCATACGCCGCCCGTAGCCAATGCTCCGGCATTGCAATGGGTTAGAACATTCGAATCATTTTCGAGCAGCTCCCCTCCAAATCGAGCGATCAAACGCTGCGACTCGATATCTTCTTCATGAATCGCTTTTGAATCATCGATCAGAATCTGTTTTATCTCGCTTACCGACTTTCCATCATCCTTAGCTTTTTGAAAAGTTCTCTTCATCCGGTCGATCGCCCAAAAAAGATTTATTGCGGTCGGCCGGGTTTTCGAAAGAACGTCGCAGACGTAGTCAAGCTCCTCTTCGAGATCGTCGACACTCATACCGACAAAATTCTTTGCGCCCAAAGCAATCCCGTACGCACAAGAAACGCCGATCGCCGGAGCTCCGCGAACAACCATGTCGCGGATTCCATCGGCAACGTCATTAAAAGTTTTCAGCTTCAACCATTTTTCTTCAGTCGGGAGAAGCCTTTGATCCAGCATTTCTACACATTCTTCTGTCCATCTGACAGGTATAATTCCCATTTATATATGTTTTCCCTTTTTAATTTAGATTTTCGATTGCGGTAAAATAATACCCCAAATTATTTTCAAAATGTAATTCGCAAAACTATTTTTGTGTGCTTGCTAAACCGAATCACTATTGTCGTCAGAGAAAAATATCAGATAACATTTATTAGCGAAGCAAGTTCGCCGAAAAAGGCTGATGCGTAATGATCGTTCTCGAAAAAGGTTCAAGCTTGAACTTTACCTACCCGCGCCCGACGGCCGGGACAACAACTTCAGGAAATATGTCATAGGCCAGTAAATCAATTCACTGATGGAAATTCTAATTGAAAACACGCGGATAATTGCGAAAGTGGGCGATCTCGTCAAAGAAACGACCGATGCTATTGTAAACGCGGCCAACCATACTTTGCTCGGAGGCGGAGGCGTGGATGGAGCGATTCACTCCGCTGGAGGAACGGAGATCTTAAGGGAATGTAAGGCAATTCGCAAGACCGATTTCCCGGACGGCCTGCCGACGGGAAAGGCAGTGATCACTTCGGGCGCTGATCTTCCGGCCAGATTCGTCATTCACACTGTCGGCCCGATTTTCGGTGCAGAAAGTAATAATGAAGCCAAACTTTTAACCGACTGTTACAGGAATTCTTTGGAATTGGCAGTATCGAAAAACCTACGGTCGATAGCCTTCCCATCGATCTCGACCGGAGCGTTTTATTTTCCAAAGGATTTGGCCGCACAGATATCATCCCAGGCGATAACCGCCTTTTTAAGGACGAATGAAAACCTCGAATCGATTAACCTAGTATTTTTTTCAGATACTGATCTGCGTACATTCGAGAAGCATCAGGCGTTTTAGAATCGTTCCGGCTTTGGCTATTTGTAGATTTTAGCTTATATTTATAAATTAATTTCTTAGGCTCTGGAATTGCAGAAGCCCCCCTAGTCTACCGCACTCTAGCAACGGGCCAAAAATAATAATAAAACGATGGAAATTTCAGGCGAAGCCATAACCGATATGCAACAAGCCGTTAGTTTACAGACTGAAGAGCGCTATAAAGAGGATTTTTATTTTTCGAAAACGATTCCTCAAAACCTTAGGTTTTTGGAAGACCTTTCCTGGAACTTTTATTGGTCGTGGAATAAGGGGGGGAGCGAGCTTTTTCGCGATCTGGATTCGCAGCTTTGGGAGAAGTGTGAACAAAACCCTCGGCGAATGCTCAAGGAAATCAGTGAGTTGCGTCTGTGGCAAAAAGCCAATGAAAGTGAATACGTTGCCAGGCTCGACCAATTTGAAGCTAATTTCAATAAATACATCCGAAAAAAAATCGAAGGTTTTGGTACCATTACCGCTGAAAAGCCGGCTGCCTATTTTTGCGCAGAATATGGTGTTCATAATTCCCTCCCGATCTATTCAGGCGGTTTAGGAATACTTGCAGGAGATCACCTAAAATCTGCCAGCGACATGAACGTACCGCTGGTCGCGGTTGGATTGATGTACCGATTTGGCTACTTCAGGCAGAAGATCAGGCATGATGGCTATCAACAGGAAAAATATGTTGATTCCTTTGACAATGAATTGGCCCTGACGCCTGTGTTAGATGAAAATGGCGAACGGGTCAAAATAATGATACACATGCGCCGGCGTGAAGTTTACGCCCAGGCGTGGCTCGCGCGCATCGGCAGAATCTCGCTCTACCTTCTTGATACAAATATCGATCAGAACGATGAGATCGATCGATTTATTACCGGACATTTATACGGCGGCGATTCCGAAACCCGTGTTGTTCAGGAAAAAATTCTCGGTATCGGCGGCGTCCGGCTGCTCAGAAAACTAAATATCGATCCGTCCGTATATCATTTGAACGAAGGGCATTCTGCATTCCTTACGCTCGAGCTCGCAAGAGAAACACTTGAATCCGACAAATCGTTGAGCTTTGCCGAAGCGGCTTCCCACGTTCGTGAAAAGTGTGTATTCACAACACATACGCCGGTTGCAGCAGGAAATGACTCATTTTCACCGAAACTTATCGAAGATTGCTTTGATGAAAAATTCCTTAGCGCTTTGAAGCTTGAAAAAGAAGAGCTTTTCGCGCTCGGACGCTCAAAACCGCAAGATACGGAAGAGTGGTTTGGGATGACACCGCTGGCTATACGTCTTACACGCTCGGCAAACGGCGTCAGCAAGAAACACGGCGAAGTATCAAGGAATCTTTGGCTAAAAATGTTTGAAAAGGACATAAAGGCGGAAGAAGTTCCGATAACTCATATTACCAACGGCGTTCACCCCTTAACTTGGATCGCACCTGCTTTCAAAACATTATACGAGAAGCACATAGGCTCCCGTTGGACCGAACTTTTGCGGGATCAAGGCGCCTGGAGCAAGGCGATAGAAAGGCTTCCCGATAGTGAGGTTTGGGAATCACATCAGCTTTTGAAACAGCTTTTGATCTCGTTCATACGGGAGCGAACATTTGCGAAGAACACCGGTAAACAAGACACGATAAATGAGCGTGAAAATACCGCGCGGCTATTTGACAAGGATGTCTTAACGATCGGGTTTGCACGCCGCGTGGCCGCTTATAAACGCTGGAACCTACTGATGGCTGATCTTGTGCGCCTGCTCAAATTGGTTGACGATGCCGATCGGCCGGTTCAATTCGTTTTCGCAGGGAAAGCCCATCCGCAGGATAAAAAGGCCAAGAGGATTCTTCAAAACCTGGTTAGCATTAATCATGAATCAAATTGGCAAAAACGTGCGGTTTTTATTGAAGACTATGATCAGGAGGTTGCGCGATATCTCGTTCAAGGGGTCGATGTCTGGATGAATGTTCCGCGCCGTCCGCTTGAGGCTTCAGGCACAAGCGGTCAAAAAGTTGCCATGAATGGCGGATTGAATTTCAGCGTTCTCGATGGCTGGTGGATCGAGGGGTTCAATGGCGAAAACGGCTTTTCGATCGGAGAGTTGAGCGCGAGCGAAGAAAAACTGGATGAGGCGATTCATGACGCGAATGACGCCGAATCACTATATTCAGTACTTGAAAACGAAATAGTGCCTGCCTATTACGAGACAAATGAAAACGGCCTGCCGATTGGGTGGATAAAAAAAATGAAGAATTCCCTTGCTACTCTCACTCCGCAGTTTAGCAGTGATAGAATGGTTCAAGACTATATTGACCAAATCTATCTATAGTCTTCCCAAATCAAATACAATTTCATAGAGGTCCATATGTCCGCAGAGATCGAATTCAAGACAGGTGTTATAAAACCGTACGAATGTATGAAAGAAGGTTGGGAATTGATCAAACCTCAATTCTGGCTGATCTTCGGGATAACATTCGTCGGCATTCTCATCGCGAGTTTCGTCCCATTCGGAATCGCTTTGGGTGCGATGTTTTGTGGAATTTATATACCGATCTTTAAGTTGATGGAGGGAGAGGAGGCAAAGTTTGAAGACCTATTTCAAGGTTTCAGCTATTTTGTGCCCGGATTGGTAGCGACGCTGGTATTGATAATCCCGGCATTCATTTTGACGGTTATTTCATATATACCTTTGATAATATTTCAGATCAGATTGGCGCAAAATCCGAATCCCGATCCAAATGAGCTGTTTGTTTTCTTCGCGTTCGTATTGGTCGATATGATAGTGATCTGGCTCGTTTTGGGCTGCATTCACGCTTTTCTATTTTTCGCCTACCCACTGATCGTTGAACATAAGCTCGGCGGCTGGGAGGCTTTTAAGCTTAGTGCGAAAGCAGTTTGGAAAAACCTCAGTGGCGTAGTTGGGTTTATAACGCTTGAGATCGTGCTCGGGATACTCGGCTATCTCGCGTGCATGATCGGAGTTTACTTTACTCTGCCCGTGATGTTTGCAGGTGCGCTTGTTGCTTACAGGAAAGTATTTCCTGAAGCCGGAGATTCGGATTTCGCCGCGCCGTCAAATGCATATTAAGCAGCAAAAACGATTATGAAAGCTCAATTCAAAGAATTCTACGAAGTCGAAAAACTCGAAGAACTTTTCAAGGCCTCTCACAATAAGCCGGTCGTATTTTTTAAACACAGTATGACTTGCCCGATAAGCAAAAACGTTCTCAGAGAAATTGCGGAGGTCGATTCGGAGATTTGGCTGATGGTCGTCCAGGACGCCCGAAAGGTATCTAATGCGTTTGCGGAAAAGACCGGTATCAAGCATGAGTCGCCCCAGACCGTTGTAATCAAGGACGGAAAGCCGATATACAATGCTTCTCATTATGATGCGACAGCATCCGATGTAGAATCAGTAATATCAGAGTTCGAGGCGGTCAAATGATAGAACCATCAAAGATAATCGAAGAATCGGATTCGGAAATTTCAATCGTTTGGTCCGATGAATCGGAAACCAAATACAACGCCTTTGAGCTCAGAAGGGCGTGCCCCTGCGCGAGTTGCATCGATGAATGGACGGGTGAAAAACGCCTTAAGGATGAAACCATTCCGGAAGATATAAATTTCTCACACATTTCGATCGTTGGCAGATACGCGTTGAATTTTCACTTCTCCGACGACCACGAAACAGGAATTTTCAGTTTTAATTTTCTTCGGAAGTTAGCCGAAAATACCCGCTGATTAGACATTTAATACGATTAGAATTCACTGATTGAAAGCAATAGATATGAATGAACGCGACATTTTCGACGAAAAGCAAGAAATAAAAAAAGCCAGCTATGCCTGCGTATTCTGCGGCGAACGCAATGACTACGATGTCCGTTGGCTAAAACGCACAAAGAAGAAGAAGATTCGCGGCGGGCTCAATGAAAGAGACCGTAGTCAGCTGGAAAAATCGCGTGATTATATGGTCCGGGTCGACGACCAATTGATGTGTAAAAACAATCGCTGCCGGCGGCGCTTCGAGATCCCAACGTCTCAATCAGTCGTCTTTATCTAACTCTTCGCTTCCGGCCTGAGCCTGTGATATCCTTGACGTATTAAAACAGCTCAGGAGGAATGATCGTGAAAGGGAAGGATTTGGAATTCTACAAGGACCAGCCGGTGCCCGACAAAGACGTTAAGGCATTGATGGACGATGAAATCGAACATGCCCCGCAAGCGCCTCACGAATTGGAAGAAAGACTAGAAGAACACCATTCGACTTCCCCTCAACTCTCAGGAGGCGACATTGATGCCGAATGGGAAGACGCCAATAACACTGGATCCGAAGCGGTTTTTGGGCATAATCCGACACCCGATCAGTCTGACGTTGAAGACAATGCGCATGCGATGGGAATCAACTTTGAGGACGATGAAGCATTAGATTTCGAAAAGAAGATCGAGAAGAGAGACAGCAATCGTTTCGAACTAAAGGAGTTTTCAAAGGGCGGCGGAAACAGTATTTAAGATTCAAATCGAATTATCGTGATATAAATAAGCGCGGAGAATGGCCAATATCTCCGCGCTTATTTACTTTCTAAATCCTATTACTTCTTACCATAGATCTCCACAACCGGTTTTCCCTTTTCATCTATATACGCTCGATACATGCCCTCCGAATTGAAAGAGATCCCGATGTTCCCTTTTGAATCAATTGCGATGACGCCTCCATCGCCGCCGAGTGACTGAAGTTTCCCTTGGATAACCGCGTCGGCAGCCTCCTGAACGGACATATTTTTATACTCCATCATCGAGGAAATATCTTTTGCCACGCTTAGGCGAATAAAGAACTCACCCCAACCCGTTGCGGAAACGGCGCAGGTTGAATTATTCGCATACGTTCCCGCGCCAATAACCGGAACATCTCCGACACGGCCATATTTCTTGTAAGTCATTCCTCCGGTTGAAGTTCCCGCCGCGAGATTTCCTTTCTTATCGAGTGCGACCGCGCCAACAGTTCCAAACTTATTCTCAGGTTTTTCACGCGGATCACCGATTACCGAATTGGCTCCAACACCCTTGCCTTTGGCTTTTTCCGCCTCCCGCTTAATGATTCTTTGGAGTGAGTTCCAGCGTCTTTCGGTCCAAAAGTACTTTTCCGGAACCATCGTTATTCCAAGATCTGATGCAAACTTCTCTGCTCCGTCGCCAATCATCATAACGTGTTCCGATTTCTCCATTACCGCACGCGCCAGGGTGATCGGATTCCGAACTTTGTGTAAGCCCGCAACGGCGCCTGCGTTTTGCGTTTTTCCGTCCATCACGGAAGCATCGAGCTCATTTTTTCCGTCAGCCGTAAAAACAGCCCCTTTTCCCGCGTTAAACAAGGGTGAATCTTCCATAATGATGATCGCTGCTTCGATCGCATCAAGAGAAGACTTGCCAGCGTTTAGCGCCTTATAACCTGCAAGAACCGCTTCCTCCAGTTTTGCCCGATATTGCCTTTCCCTTGCCTTTGTCAAAGAACCCCTCCGAATCACGCCCGCTCCGCCATGAATGACAAATCCAACCTTGGCGTTTTGCGGCGATTGCAGTTTCAAGGTGCTTTGGCGTTTACTTTTTTGCGCCGAAAAGAGCATCGGAAACAGCAAGAAGGTGCAAATAATCGCCAAAAATAAGGTCTTTTTCATACATTTTTCTCCCAATAAATATGCCGTCAGATTATCACAAGAGCCCCATATCTTTGTATTCCGAAGTTCTTCCACCGCGTGCAGTTGATCAACCTTCTGAGTGTAGCGTGTTACCGTTCATAAAGATTCAAATCCGGCTCGTTCAAAGATTTGTGGAAAAACATTTTATATGGGTCTATTATTACATATATACTATCTGTCCAAACTAAAACGGCACGGTTCTTTATGAACGGTTATTGGGTCCATATATTTATCGCCTTGGTGCTATTCTTTCCGAAGATTGAGCTTGCGAGAGATTTGCGACACAACCCTGTAACACCTTTCGCTGTAAACGAACCGGTCACCGAATTCGAAATGAAAGTTCTTGCTGAAATAAATTCGGCAAGAACAAATCCCGAATCTGTCATACCTCATCTTGAAAGGCAGGAGTCTCTCTTTCGCGGGCGGGTTTTATACATTCCAAAACAAACTCCTTTTTTAACGGTTGAGGGTTTTCCTGCGGTCGATGAAGCAATCGGAGTTTTGCGGCAGGCTCCAAAGGCACAGTCATTGCGCATCTCGGACGGCCTGGTAAAAGCAGCAAAAACGCAATTAGCCGACTTGCTTGAGAACCCGGAACTTGGCCACACAGGGAAAGACGGCAGCAATCTCAGCAGACGTCTGGACCGGATCGGGATTTCCGGAAAGGCTGGTGAGAACATAACTTATACACCGCTGACGGCGCGACAAGTAGCGCTGAAAATGCTCGTAGATGATGGAGTGAAGAGCCGTCATCACCGGGAAAACTTATTAAATCCCATATTTCGGCTGGTTGGAATCGGTTGTGAACAATATAAGAACCGTAGATACATTTGTGTGATCGTCTTCGCCGACAAATTTGTCAAAAGCGACCCCGCAAAGCGCCTCAGGCAATATTGATATCATCTGATCTGTTGGGAGCCCAAAAAGAATCGGTTAACTGAATAAGACAGGTCCGTGCTTCATTCGACGAAAAATCTTCAATCAAGTTTCTTTTTGCATCATCCGCGATGTTCTCAAGTGTGATCTGCGAAGCATCTTGCTCCTGTCCGCGGCTGTGCACATCACCCAGAAGTTCCGCAAACCGGGAAAGGTTCGCCAGCTCAATATAATCCGCTCCGGACAGGATCGCCCCTAAGCGCAGGGCAAGCCGCATCAATACAGATGTTTTTGGACTTCCGGAAGACTCAAACTCCTCGGCTCCCGAAGCTGCCTCGTCTGCTACTATTTCCTTGCCGATCAAACCCGCCGAACCAATGCACTCGACGATTTCAGAATGGGCCTGTAACGCCCGTTCCGGCATTCCCCCGTGATTAACGAATACCAATGGATACGAAGCGTTCAGAAGTCCGATCCCGATCAATACGGCCAAATCCTCGCCAAATTCCTCATGAAGGCCCTTATATTCCTGGGCAGTTTTATCGTTTCCCATACATGGCAGCTCGCTGAAAATATGCGAGGCCTGAAAAATAAATTCAACCGCCGCTGCCGTCGGCAAAACATCGTCGGCTTTTCCGCCAACTAATTCCGCGCCAAGTAGAGTTAGCATTGGCGTGATTCTCAATTCTTCGGTTGAAAGTACATGATCAACCGCGCTATCAAACGCCGTATCGATACCCGAAGGAGCCTGGGGCCGATGATCTTCCAATGCTTTTTCGATTTTCGATTGATAAGTTTCGACGTAATGCTGATATTCGTCTGAATTTTCGTTTATTATTTCCATTAACATCCTACGGTCCGCTTTCCGGCAACGTCCTTAACTAAATCGCCTTCTTCTGCGCTGGAGGATAGAAAAAGAATTCGCGCGGTCACATTATAATGATCACTCAAGTCAGCAAAAAAATCGAGTTTACCATCGTTATCCAAATCGCCGACCCAGTGCAATGTCCATGAATCTCCGAATCGGCCGCCTTCTTGCGGATGGACAACCTGTGCAATCCCGCCAGATTCGATTATCAATTTGGATCCTTCAGAAATAGATTTCTCTTTTGTTTTTTCATTAACGACTTTTAGCACAAACTTTGTTTCCCGAAGAATGAATTCCGTCTCGAAGCCGTTATTCAAATTGGTTTTGCTATCCCATTCTTCATCCGGGATTTTTCGCGCATCAAAAAGCGTAATAACCTTTTCAGACCTCAAGCCATCTGCGTTTTTCAGTAAAAAAATTGGAGTCGTTTTTTGATTTACGGAAACCTTCTTGCCCGTCATTTGATCTGTATCGCTATCGGCAATTTCATCTTTTACCGCAGTCACTTGAAGAGTGGTCCAAGCGAGAAAGCTCTTGCCATCTTCATTAAACAGACCTAACCATTTCTCACCCGACTTCGCTTCAACTTCTTCGCCATGAAACTCGCCGACTTGAAGAAGATCTATCAAATATCCATCGAAATTCTCCCGGTTCCGCTCCTCTAGGTATTCCGCTTTCAGAGGCGATCTCTTCTCGATCTCCGCGGTTATCTCTTGACGTTTCAACTGGTTAGTAACTAAAACCTCAGCCCTTGACGCTTCGACATTCCCAAAACTCTTCGACGAAGCTGTTAGAAATGCTAAGACCGAAACACATCCAATCACGATAGTAATAAGAAGAACACCCGCACGGATTTCTGTTAGTTTCATATGAATTACCCTCGACTCTTTTCGGTTTCAAACACCTTGCTAGCATGGCCAGCAATTTCGGCACTAACGGTTATCCGAAACGGATGAGTCGCTACATAGCTGGGAATTTTTTTTACCGTAGCTCCTATGCCCTCAAGAATCCCGGCGATCTTCTCATCCGAAAACTCTTCCATTCCAAACGACTCGGTTCCACGCTTGAAGGCTCCCCGCAAGCGATCAAGAGGCAGTTCCCGGTCAATCAACTCAAACCCGCGAGATTGAAACTCTCCAAGTGCGAAAAGAATCACTTTTACGGATTCTTCATCCTTTTTTTCGGTCTCAAAAAGGGATGGCTGATCTACTTTGGCGGCGTCAATCATTATTCTTTCTAGTAATCTGCTTTCGATTCTCGATGCTAATGAGATTTAAACTCTACCACAAGAGCGGCTCCGGAAGGACGTTGCTAGCCACAGTTTATTTGGCAGAACTCCTCAGCTTTTTAACTTTTCGGGTAAATGGTAAACTTCCGGTTAAATACATAAGCAAATTTCGGCAGATTTTATGAGTGATGAGAAAATGAAATTTCGGGTAGGACTTGGTGTAACCGGCGGAATCGCTGCCTACAAAGCGATCGAAGTCTTGCGACTGCTTCAGAAAAGCGATTGTGAGGTTCGGGTCGCGATGACAAAGCATGCAACCGAGTTTATCAGTCCGCTGACATTTCGTGCTCTTACCGAAAATTACGTACTCGTCGACGACTACGAGCCGGATAATCCCGATCCGATCGCACATATAAACTTCTCCCAGGAAATAGATCTTTTCCTGGTCGTTCCCGCAACTGCCAATACCCTTGCAAAGTTTGCAAACGGCATTGCCGACGATTTTCTGACCTCAACCTACCTCGCCTCGACCGCCCCGGTGATGGTTGCACCGGCGATGAATACCACCATGTGGGATCAACCGGCGACGCAAAGAAATATAGCGAATCTTAGGGAAGACGGCGTGTATTTCGTTGAGCCGGTCTCTGGTGAACTAGCCTGTAAAACCGTCGGCACCGGAAAACTCGAAGACGTTGAGAATATTGCAGCCCAGGCACTTTCACTTTTGACGAAAAAAAAAACGAATAGCCCGGAAGCTATTGGAAAAAGCCAGGACCTAAACGGCCAAAAGATCCTGATCACTGTTGGCGGAACTCGCGAGGCGATCGATCCGGTCAGATTCATTTCAAATCACTCATCAGGGAAAATGGGCTTTGCCATTGCTGAAGCCGCTGCGAAACGCGGAGCTGAAGTGACCGTTGTTTCCGGCATCACAACGGTCGAACCGCCCGACGGAGTTAAAGTAGTTCCGGGGATATCCGCAGAGGAGATGCATACTTCGGTAATGCGGGAGCTTTCAGGAAAGACGATTTTTATAGGCGCTGCCGCGGTTGCAGATTATCGACCTAGAAGTGTGGCTGATGCGAAGATCAAAAAGGAAAAGAAGGATTCGATGAGTTTGGATCTGGAAAAAACGACCGATATCCTCGCGGTGGTTTCGGAGAATCGGCACCAAGGTCTTACCGTGGTCGGGTTCGCTGCCGAAACGAACAATGTTGTCGATTATGCAAGATCAAAGCTTGAGAAAAAGAATCTCGATATGGTAGTTGCCAATGACATCACGAAGAAAGGTGCCGGGTTTAATACCGACACCAATATTGCGACGATCATTGTACGGGGAAATCCGAAAGCTATCGATCTGCCAATTATGAAAAAGAGAGAGCTGGCGGATAATATACTCGACGAGGTTTTGAAATTAAAAACTGCTCGCAAATCTGCTTGAATAGTGATCCTCCCTCGGGACTTGACGCAAAAAATGAATGATTCGACGCGAAAAGAAATCTCAAGACTGGTCATAGATATCAAGGAACAGGTTCAGTATCTGGAGGAACTGGGCGTCGAAACGCTCGCGGCAGATCTGCCTGTGAATACATTCAATCGTGTAGATAAGTCGATTTCACAAAAGACGAAAGCCGGCGGCGAACACAGCGATTCACCACGCGTCGACACTCTCAAACGGCCGGACGGCATAACAACTAAATCCCCACCGAAGAATTCAACACGACAAAAAGATTTCTTGAATTCAACACGTATTTCAAGTGTCTCGCGGCCGTCAAAAGAGATTCAGTCTAGTAATCAGGATTCCGATAAAAAAGTGAATCCACCTGTAGAAAAACCAATGACCAAAACACAAACTTTAACCGAATCTCTCTTCGGAGATGCCTCAGTTTCTTTGCCAAAAACAGATGAGACGTTAGAGAAGATTTACAAGGAGATCGGCGGCGATTGCAGCCGCTGCGTCCTTTGCGAGAAGCGCACACAGGTTGTGAACAGTGTCGGCGATCCGGATGCGGACCTGATGTTTATCGGCGAGGCGCCGGGAGCAGATGAGGATGAGCAAGGCGAGCCGTTTGTCGGGCGCGCCGGGAAACTTCTGACAAAGATCATAGAGGCGATGAAACTAAGCCGCGAAAAAGTCTTTATCGGCAATATTAATCGATGCCGCCCGCCTGGTAACCGCCAGCCCGTTCCCGAAGAGGTCGAACAATGCAAGCCGTTTTTGATCCGCGAGATCTCCGTTGTCCGTCCGAAAGTGATCGTCGTGATGGGAAATACGGCCTGTCAGAACTTGCTCGGAACAAAAGTTGGGATCACCAAATTGCGCGGGAATTTTCAGGAATACTATGGTGTAAAAGTTATGCCGACCTTCCACCCCGCTTATCTTCTGCGTGATCCGCGCAAGAAGCGAGAAGTTTGGGAAGATATGAAAATGGTCACTGATTTCCTTGCAAACAACGGTTCTGAATGACCCGCGAAGATATGAAACCCGAAATTATATCGACAGAAGAAGTTTATCAAGGGAACGTCTTCAAGGTTCTTCGTGCCGAATTAAAGGACGGCGACCTTGAATACAGGCGGGATATAATCACTCACAACGGAAGCGCCGTGATCGTGCCGGTCTTCGATAACCACGAGATTGCATTAGTGCGGCAGTATCGCCATCCTGCGGGAAAATACTTGATCGAATTGCCTGCGGGTACGATCGACCGTGGTGAGAGCCCCGAAGAGGCGGCGTTGAGGGAGGTCGAAGAGGAAATCGGTTACAAGGCCGCCGCTTTAGAAAAACTCACTGAATTTTACGTTTCTCCGGGTTTCCTGACCGAGAAAATGCACGTATTTCTGGCGACCGGGCTCACAAAAAGTAGGCAAAATTTGGATGACGATGAGATTCTTTCGATTGAAAATTTAACTTTCGAAGAAGCCTACGAAAAAATACTCTCGGGAGAGATCGAGGATGCCAAAACTATCAACGGTTTGCTCCTCGCCGGAAAGCGTTTTGGCATCGGATTTTAACGGCGCCCACGCCTTGACGCTACATACCTTTTTCGATATTCTAACGGTTCGCATTTTGGCGAAAATTCTTAAATTTCAGAGCAAGTATTTATATGAGTACGTATTTTCCAAGTGGAAAAAACTTGGCAGAAAATCGCAAATGGTTCGTAGTCGATGCAAAGGGTAAAACCGTCGGCCGGCTTTCAACAGAAATCGCCCGAATTTTAACGGGCAAGAACAAGCCGGATTGGACGCCGTTTTTGGATATGGGTGACCACGTGGTTGTTATCAATGCCCGCCACGCAATATTTAAAGGCACGAAAAACGAGCAGAAAAAGTATTACAGCCACTCTGGTTATCCGGGTGGTCTGAAAACCACGTCGGTTAAGAAGATGTTTGCGGAAACCCCCGAGCGAATTATCGAAAAATCGGTAAAAGGCATGATCCCGAAAACAAAGCTGGGACGTGCAATGTATAAAAAACTAAAGGTTTACGCCGATGCCGATCATCCGCACAAAGCTCAAAACCCCGAACCAATTGAGATCGAAACGATTTAATATTTAATTATGGCAGACATACAATATTACGGCACAGGCCGCAGAAAAAACGCAATCGCAAGAGTTTATGTTCGCCCGGGTAAGGGTGAGATCACGATAAATCGTCGTGAATTTACAAACTATTTCCCGAATGAGGCTCTTCAGATGATCATTCGCCAGCCGCTTAGCTTAACCGAAACGACCGAAAAATTCGACATTCTTGTTAATGTCGGAGGCGGCGGAATCGCGGGGCAAGCTGGCGCAGTAAGACACGGAATCACGAGGGCTTTGCTTGACTACAATGCTGATTTGCGGCCGGTTTTGAAAAAAGCCGGATTGATAACACGTGACCCGCGTAAGAAAGAACGCAAGAAATACGGGCAGAAAGGTGCTCGCGCGAGATTCCAATTCTCGAAACGATAATCGCTAAACGCAATACGTTTTAACCTGTTCGCGAAAAACCGTAAAACGAATCGCGTACCGCGTATTGCAAAATCCATTACCGGAAGATATTGGTTTGTAAAATCATTTCCGGTGAGCACACTAAAACCAATAGACCAGGAGATTTAAGTTTTGGCAACAGTAACGATGAAAGAGCTTCTCGAGGCAGGAGTTCACTTTGGCCACCAGGTTCGCCGTTGGAATCCGAAAATGAAGGAGTTCATTTTTGGTGAGAGAAACGGTATTTACATTATTGACCTTCAGAAGACACAAAAGCTTTTCCGTGACGCGCTGGCTTACGTCCAGAACACGCTGACGGAGAAACCTTCGACAAAAGTCTTATTTGTAGGAACTAAAAGACAGGCACAGGACGCCATCATCGAGGAAGCGACCAGGTGTAATCAGTATTACATTAACAATCGGTGGCTCGGCGGCTTGATGACCAACTACAAGACTGTCCAAAGATCGATCAAGAGACTAAAAGAGATCGAGGAAATGAAGGAAGATGGCCGGGCCGAAATGCTTACCAAAAAGGAACGGCTTCAGTTGGACCGGGAATTGGGCAAACTGATGAAGAACCTTTCAGGCATTAAGGATATGGGCGGACTTCCTGACATGCTTTTTGTTATCGATGTCCGCAAGGAAGATATTGCGATCAAAGAAGCGAACCGACTCGGAATACCTGTGGTTGCTGTAGTTGATACCAACTGCTCTCCCGAGGGAGTCGACTACATAATTCCCGGAAACGATGATGCACTTCGTGCGATACGGTTGTTTACATCCAGGGTTGCGGACTCAATCCTTGAAGGTCAGAATGTCGCTAACGAGGGAATGACGCAGGAGGAAGAAGAAGGAGAAGCTGCTGAAGGAGCTGCTGAAGCGCCGCCTGTTGACGAAAAAGCAACTGAAAAAGCTGATGACAAGGCGGCGGCAGAAACTGCGGCGGCTGAAACCAAGAAGGAAGTGGAAAAACCCACTTCCCCGGAAGAAAAAACCGCTTCCCCGGAAAAAGAAAAGGTCGAGGCTGAGGTTAAGACTGAAGCAAAAGCTGCTGCTCCTGAAAAAGTTCCAGCTCCCGAAAAGGCAGAGATCGCAGCCGAAAAAGCAAAGCCGGAGGAAAAAGCCGAAGCCAAAGAACCTGAGGCTAAAACGGAAGAAAAGCCGGAAGAAGCAAAAGACGGGGCAAAGAAAGAGACCGAAGCCTCAGCAAGTTAAAAGATCAGTTTTTAAGTCAGAAAGCGTAGCTCTTAACTTGAGATAGTGGGCTACGCTTTTTTACAAGAAATTTTTATAACAAATGTTTGGAGTTAAATTATGGCAGAGATCACAGCAAGTATGATTAGAGACATTCGCGAAAAGACCGGCGCGGGTATGGTCGATTGTAAAAAGGCACTGGTAGAAACGGATGGCGACGTTGAGAAAGCGGCTGAACTTCTACGAAAGAAAGGTATGGCTACGGCGGGTAAAAAGGCAGGCCGGGTTACCGCGGAGGGCGCGGTTGGTTCATACATACATATGGGCGGAAAGGTCGGTGTAATGGTCGAGGTAAACTGCGAAAGCGATTTTGTTGCCCGCGGAGAGGAATTTCAGCAGCTTGTAAAGGATGTAGCGATGCACATCGCAGCAGTTGATCCGAGGTATGTTACGCGCGAGGAAGTACCCGAAAGCGAAATAAATAAAGAGCGCGATATTCTGATGGACCAACTCAAAAACGACGAGAAAAACGCCAATAAACCTGAAGAGGTCTTAAAGAAGATCATTGAGGGTCGTTTGAATAAGTTTTTTGAAGAGATCGTGCTTTTGGAGCAATCATTTGTTAAGGACCCGAGCAAAACGGTCGGCGACCTTGTCACTGAAAAGATCGCTACGATAAAAGAAAATATTTCGATCCGGCGATTCACACGTTACAAAATGGGTGAAGGAATCGAGAAAAAAGAAGATGATTTTGCTTCCGAAGTAGCCTCAATGGTTGGAAGCTAGCAAATATGGGTTTTCGAAGTTGAACTTCGAAGGCCCATTATTTTGTCCTTTTGGCGAAGACGGTAAAATCTATGACGAAACCTGCGTACAAGAGAATCCTGTTAAAACTTTCGGGCGAAGCTCTAATGGGAGACCAAAATTACGGCATTGACACAAAGGTGGCAAAATCCGTAGCTGAAGAGATCAAAGAGATCTATCAATTGGGCGTCGAAATTGCGATCGTTGTCGGCGGTGGAAATATTTTCCGAGGTGTTTCAAAATCGGCGGGAAATATGGACCGGGGGAGCGCGGATTACATTGGAATGCTTGCAACCGTGATGAATGCCGTGGTTTTGCAGGATGCATTGGAAAAATGCGGTGTATTTACGCGGGTATTGTCGGCGATCGATATTCCGCAGCTTGCCGAACCCTTCATACGCAGACGCGCGATAAGGCATCTGGAAAAAGGTCGTGTAGTAATTTTTGGCGCGGGAACCGGAAATCCGTATTTCACCACCGATTCAGCGGCGGCGCTGCGGGCTTTGGAGATAAAAGCAGAGGTAATCATGAAGGGGACAAAGGTTGATGGAATCTATTCGTCAGATCCGATGACCGATTCTGACGCGCAGCGTTTTGATAAGATCTCGTATCAGGAGGTTCTCGAAAAACGCCTGAAAGTGATGGACTCGTCCGCTATATCCCTTTGTATGGAAAATGATTTGCCAATAGTGGTTTTCAATATGAACGCGACTGGCAATATACTAAAGGCAGTAAATGGAGACCTTTCGATCGGAACGATCGTTACTGCAAACGGAAAATCTCAGGCGACCAGTTAGATATTGCTAAATTATAAAACGAATGTGCGAGGAAAATTATGGGTATAAACGCTGTAATTAACGAAACTAAACCAAAAATGGCATCGGTTGTAGACGACCTTCAAAAGAAACTGGCGGCGGTTAGGACCGGGCGTGCCAACACGGCTTTGCTTGATAACGTGGTCGTCGATTACTACGGAACTCCGACACCTTTGAACCAAATGGCGTCGGTCAGTATTCCTGAGCCGCAATTGCTCGCTATCCAACCGTGGGATGCGACCCAAATTGAAGCAATCGAAAAGGCGATCAATAATGCGAATCTTGGAATCAACCCGTCCAATGATGGCAAATTGATCAGGCTCCCGATCCCTCCGTTGAATGAGGAAAGACGTAAGGAGCTTGCAAAGCAAGTACATGAGATTGCCGAGGAACACCGCATCGCTATTCGAACGATCCGCCAGCACTCAAATAACGAGCTAAAGAAAATGCTCAATGAAAAAGAAATCTCCGAGGATAATGAGCATATAGGTCTCGACGAAGTTCAGAAATTAACTAATGAACATATTGCCAAAATCGATGACTTTGCGAAACACAAGGAAGACGAGATTTTGACGGTCTAGCGGTAAACTTCCCGACGAATTGGATTTGTTTTCCGAGTCCGTGCGAAAGCCTTTTTCCAGGAGAAAAGCTCAATAAATGATTGAAACTAAAGGTTGCGCCTAAAAAATAGGCACAGCCTTTCTTTGTTTTTTTTGCGTACTTTGCGCCTTTGCGGGAGTTGCATTGGTTAGCACTTGGCCCGTATGTTAAAAAAGAAATTTCCCGCAAAGGCGCAAAGGCGCAAAGGGTAAAAATCGAACCAGCGGGAATTATCTTCACTTCCTATTCCAAACTAAATACGTCGTCATCAATCTGAGTATTAACCAGGATCTCCCTGGCCTTAAATTCAGCGTAGACCGTCATTTGGGACACATCGAAGCGCTGAGCATACTTTTTGGGAATGACCACTCCATCTACTTCCTGATATTTGTCGATCTCAACAGACGTTGTAACATCTCTGTCGTTGACGATATAACTCGCCTCATACGCCTTAACGCGATTGGTCTTTTTTGAAATATAGAAATCGGTAAAGTAGCCGTCCGGCGCCGTGATTCGAAAGCCTCTTTTCTTTTTATTTGCCAGGTCCGACGTCTCAAAGCCTTTGGACCCCAATTTTTGAAGAAGCGGCATTCCGATTCGGTTGATCGGCGGAAGCGTAAATCCTCTTTCGATCGAAGAATACGTTTGCTGCCCGTCAAATACCTGCTTAAATGGCTGAAACGGATTATCGATCTCAAGACGGTATTTATCCCCTGCGAAGATCGTCACAAAAGTAGCCGGGATCGCCTGATTGACTACGGAAGCCGTAATATCGACTGACCCCCTGACGATCAGACTCTTCATTTCAACGTATTTAGCGCCGCCGTGTGCTGAAAGCACTTCGTCGGCCAGATCGTCGGAGGCAGCTCCATTCGCCAGTGCGATCAACATCAGAATCGCTATTACTAAAAATAAAAACTTCTTCATGAATCCCTCACACAAATTAAATCGACAAATTTTAGAATAGACAAGAAAAAAGGTGAAAGCAATATTTCAGCTCTCACCTGTCAATAATTACGGGTCAGTTCTTTTAGAAACGGAACCGGGTTCGAAACTCAATTCTTCGCGCTCCGCCGCCCCAGCCGCCGATGCCTCCCGTCGAGGTGCCAAACAATGATGAATTGATGTTTCCGACCGGATTACCGACGTTGTTTATATTAAACAAGTTTCTAAGTCGAACGCCGAAAGTAATGTTGTACGGCTTTCTTTCTCCGCCGCCAAAGCCACCTCGGCCTCCGCCAAAGACATTTCCGCCGCGCCGTCCACCGCGTCTTCCGCCTCTTCCCCTTCGGGTCGAATTTTCACCCTGTACGGCCGGTTTTCCGCCAAACCCAAAGGTCTTGTCAATGCCCAGGTTCACCGTAAGACTCGAGGGCCCTCGACCATAGTTTCTCGGAACCGTAGCATTCGGATCGTTATCTCCCAGGTCGCAATACGAGGCCGTGACTCCAACTTGAGCACAAGCATCACTCAACTGTTGAAATGTAGGTCGGTCGTTAAAAATCGAGTCGCCGTTTAGGTCACGTCCCGCCGTGATGTTAAACGGCCTTCCCGAACCGGCAATGATAAACGGACGAATGCTAAACCCATATGGCATCGAGATCGATCCAAAGAAAAAGAATCTATGCCGTTGGTCAAAACTCGAATCTGCATACTCGTCACTAATGTCATAGCTGTAAACAGGAAACCCGCCATCGGAATTGCTTTTCGTTTTTGCAAGCGTATAGTTTCCAAAAACCGTCAGACGGTTACTCAACAAAGTTCTGAAACTAACAACAAACCTCTGATCCGTGGATACTCCGCTTGACTCGTACTGGTATATATTGCCCTGAGTCGGGTCGGGGCGCAGCGCTAAAAGCTGAACCGGATCGTTTACGGGACAGTCAAATCCTGGAGGGCAAACCGGAGCATTGATATTTCTCGAACGAATTTGGTGGAGGCTGCGAGAAAAGTAGTAGTAGAAAGACAAATTCGATCTGGCCGGAAGCGTTCTCTCAACACTCAAACCACCCTGAATCGAATAGGGAGCCTGCAACCCATCCGCGACAATGCGGGGAGTACTTGTCAAAGGCGCGATATTGGCCAATTGATCCGCAGTCGGCACATTTGTAACGCCATTTAGATCGAAAATGGCCTGTCCGAGGATTGGGTTGTTTCCGCCGATAATAAATTGCTGCTGTCGAATCCCGTCAAGCCTTTGGGCTGTCAGAGTATTGTTGGCGCCAAATCTGGAATAGAAGATCCCAATACCGCCGCGTAGGACCGTTTTCGGAGGCTTAGCACCGCCCGCGCCAGGGGCAAAACCAAATCCAAATCTCGGAGCAAAATTCGAATTGTCGCTGATATTCGTTTGATTCTCGTAGCGAAGACCAAAATTCAACGATAATTTCGGGCTTACGTTCCAATCATCTTTGATAAACAATCCGACATTATATTGCGAAATGTCTGCCAGTGGATTTCCTGTAGTAATGCTGAACTGGTTTGGATTGTATCTGGGATCCGGATTACCAAGAAGGTTTTGACGGTACTGTTCGATCGAGCTTACGAAAACATCATCGTTCGGATCGTTAATGTCCCCCTCATCAAGAAATCCGGTAAAGGTAAATGTTCCGTTATAGTTAGATTCCGTGCGATCTTCTAGCGTAATACCTTGAATTCGCGCACCAAATTTGACCGAGTGTTGAGAGTTTTGGCCAAACGATGTTGTCGTATAGTTTTGAAACTCCCAGAATTTTTGCTTGTCTGTATTCAAACCGATCGTCGAACCTCCGCCAAAGAAGCCATCCAGTACATTGATAGCAGGGGTCGAATTATCACCCGTCGTTTCGCGATTATCCACCCTGTATTGAAACCGCGTTTCGTTCACAGTTCTAGGATTGAGAATCGCCGTTTCCGTGAGCTGCAGCGTATTTTCGGTGTTTTCAGTTTGAGTCCCGCGAGAGGGGAGCACAAATGCCCCGCCAAAGTTTTCGGATGTGCGCCGTTCATATTCATAACGTGCCACAAAGGTGTTGTTCTCGTTGATTTTCAGATCAATGCGCGGATTCACAGAGAATCGTTTGTTTGGCTCCGTGAATTCCTGTTGAAAAGGAACAACATTAAAGTTGGGGTCAATGACCGTTGCATTGATAGCCGAGCCATTTGTTCGGTCACGATTGCTGAGACCGAGCGAAAAGGAGGCAAAGTCTTTCTTGATCGGTCCGCTTAGGTAGCCGCCGTAGGTTTTCTGTTGGCTATCCGCCTTGTTCTCTGAAAAAGGATTCCGTGCATTTAAGGCAGAATCGTTGAAATTAAAATAGGCCTGCCCGCGGAACTTATCCGTTCCCGGCTTTGTTAAGATCTCAATTCGTCCCCGGCCTAAACGGTCGTACTCCGCTGAAAACGGGTCCCGGTTTATTCTGATCTCCCGGATCGATTCTTTTGGCGGGATGTTTCCACCTTCAAATCCGTCGATATAGATCTGGCCGCCATTTGGTCCCGTGCCTCCGCCGGCAAGGGCCTGAAGAGCCGCTTCCAGATCATCTGGGTCGTCGGGTAGGTTTTCAATATCCTCTTCTTTAAGTACAAGGGCAGTCGCATTGGTCGCGGCGTCCGTTGAAACCTGCTCGTCATCCGAAACGTCGACTTCCTCAACAACTGCGGCGACCGCCATAACCACTTTCAGATTCTCGGTTTTGCCACTCACAACCACCACATCAGATTTCTCAAAATCCGCAAAACTCGGAGCTGTGATCTTAACCGTATATTTGCCGGGAGCAAGACCTCTTACGGTGTAAAAACCGCTGTTATTTGTAAACGTCGTCTTCTCGTTTCCACCCGCGTCGGTTATAACCACGTTGGCTCCGGCCAATGCGTCGCCAAGACTATCAGCTACCTGTCCGCTGATGGTTCCTGTGCCCTGAGCAAACGTCGCCGAACTCAAAGCTATCAACACTACGCTTGCGTAGATTAGGGATATAATTCTGTTCATTGGGATTCCTCTTATTCTTTATTAAAACTAATTTGCTTATTTCTTTTTATAAAAACTAAAAACTTACACTGTCGAGGCCCGGTATCGAAAACCCGCCGGAACTCACGCCGCCGCGACTGCCCCCACTCCGGGCACGCATCTGGGCCATCGTGATGAAAGGCTCCACACCTGCAAGTAGCTTGATCGCAGTAAGCCTGGTCGGATCATCTCCCTTTGGACTCGAGGCAGCGATCATATCGCCCGCCTTTAAGTCCTTGACTGTGATCGTCGGAAAACGGTTGAGCATCTGGTTTATGTCCATGCCGCCTCTTCTGCCGCCCCGCCGGGCACCTGCAGAGCGATTGCCTTCCCCACCGCCGGAAGCGTTTCTTTGACCAGCCCGCCGCTGGTTTCCGCTGCGCGGCGGTCTTGCACCTCCGGCTCCATTTCCACCGGCACGTCCGGCCATCATTTGTGCAAACCTTTCCGGGAACTTCTTAACCAGGGAATTGCTGTTTACCGCGATGGTGACATCTTTTTTCGTTTTAAGATCAGTGATCGTGACCTCATTTTTTTCGGCGTCAATCGATTTGACCGCGCCGGCAACGGTTACAAAGGCTCCGGTAAGGATCTCTTCCGCCTTTAGGGTCGTTCCATCTTCGCTTTTGTCGCCCAAAGCGCTCACCATGTCTTCTTTCTGAATATCTGAAAACTTACTCTCGACCGCATCCGCATATTTAACCGAGGTCGGCGCATATCTAAGATATTTAACATCGGATTTGGGAGTAACTTTAACCGTAGTCGCGGCTCCGGTAACACTGGGAATGAGAACGGTGATTTCTTTTGTCTCCGGGTTAACTTCCGTCACCCTGCCGGAAATACCGCGTGTGCGCCATTCCTGCTGTTGTTTTTGTTGAATTTCTGCCAGGTCCGATCCTTTCACAAGATAGATCGTCTTAGTGATCATGTCCGTCTTGCTTTTTGGAAAGGTTCCGACAATAACCACTTGATCTCCCACGGAAATTTCCGAGAGCTTGGAATCTTTTGCTGCCTTCAGGCTCAAGTTATCGGGCGGCAGACGCTTAAAGGTTGTGGTTTCGATCACAAGTGCGTCGATCGTCGCTTTTTCGGTCTTTACGACGACCTTTTTCTCGCCCACGGCAGTCACCGTGCCTCGTGCGAGACTCGCTTTCGTGCTGCCGCTTGGCTGCGCGTTGACCGCCGCCGCAAATGCGACCGGGATAATCAAAGATATAACAGATAGAATCGTGCGCTTAGAAATCATTCAATACTTCTCCTTCAAAGCTGTTTGCCGCTATTTTATATAAAGTCTGGATCTATCAATACAATGTTTCGGATTGATAAGTATTAAGACGTTGATTATAGGAGAAAAGTTTTATGTAACTTGTAAAGATTTGTAAAGTTGTGTAAGTAAACACAATGAACGTTCTACCGGCTTTATACACCCTGCCAATCTTTATTCGTTCGGGCAGTAGTAACAATGCCAAGACTTGCAGTAAAAAGTATGAACAACGCGATTGTCCAAAGATAAGGAATTGAGAGAAGAGTCGTCCAAATAATGGTACCGATCAAAAGGGTTGAGGTCTCCGATTGCTTTGCCTGAGGACGGAATTGCTTTGCAACCCATTTTCCCACGCTCGCCTGCAGAACAACACGGCCGAATACATATGCGAGCATGATCAGTACGAAGGCCATCAAACCAATAACCACACTCACAAAACTAGGCAGGAATTCAAGACTAAATAGGACTGTCAGTGTTGTAACAACAAATACGAGTCCGCCAACGCCAAACATTTTTAGCCTGGATAGTTGAAATCGGGTCACCGCCCTGCTGATAGCTCCCGGCGTAATCGTAGTCAACGCAAGGGATATGATAAACCAAAACAAAACAGACAGAATTCGCTGCGCCAAAAAGCTCAAAGAAAAACTTGGCGCAAGGATCTGTGTCGGATTCTGCATTAAATCCCGGAGCTCATCCTCATACCCGGCGTACATTACAGTTTCCTTGCCTTCGCTCCGAAGCGGTTTATTTGCCTCCGGCTGGTATTTTCCACCAAATATAATTACGTCTCCGCCGATAAAAGCGCTTTCCTTTTGAATCACGGAACCACCGATCGTCGCGACATCTCCGGTCACTTTTCCCTCGATGATCACATCCCCGCCAAACGCCAAAACGCCTTTTGCGTTGGTTTTGACGATCACGGTTTTGCCAAATGCAAATACCTCCATCTCAGGAGCGTTTTCTACGATCAGGGTTTTTTCATCGGGCTGGGAGAGCTGCGTTTGAGAAAAGACGGCGAATGAGAAGAGAGTAAGAACCAGGATTCCTAATATAAGCCGCTGAAAAGCAATCTGAGGAAAATCAAACCCGGTTTGGTAAAGATTAGAAAGGACCACAATATTTAAGCGCGATTGTAGCGTAAAACGATCCGTGAAAGGGCAAGCGACGTGAAAATAAAGAACGCTACGATCAATCCCAATGAAATTACTGAACCAAATACAAATCGGTGGCTTAAGTTTCGAAGGATTATCGAAACACCGTTTGCGAGATCAAAAACCAAATGAAATATAAATCCTCCGACTGCAGCAAACTGCTCTGCCGATCTCTCAAAAGCACCTAAAACTGAATTCAGCTCTGTTCCCAGCCCAATGACCACGAGAAAAAACAGAACTGCGCAAATGTACAGCGCCTTTGATCGCTCTCTTGGCTGACGTAAACCACTGACATTACTTTCCGCCCGGGCTGCAATGACCTTTGAGAAATCAACGGGCACCTCAATCTCCTTCGATTCCTCTTCGAGCATGATCTCAAGCGTAGTCGAGACCTTCTTTTGCGCATTCACTTCATCCCGGCAAATCTTGCAGTCCTTAAAATGAAGCTCAAGATCGAATTCATCAGCGGGAGACAATTCGCCGTCGAGGTAGTCAAGCACCTCTCCGCGAGGACAGCCAACTTCAATGTTTTTGCTGAACGAATTCATAAAATCTTACTTAAAGAACTTTATCGTTAACGGATATTCCCAAAATTCTCCATTGTTTGCTTTGATCCCACCGACGATCGGAAAAACAATTCCCAAAATCGCAACGACGATCATTGTAAGAAACCCGACCAAAACAAACATCAGTACAACACTTACCGCTATATAAATGAACGAAGAAATGAGCCAGTTGACAACCATCTTGCCATGGGCATCAAGAGCGGGCATCTCTTCTTTTTTCATCTGCCAGATCAATATCGGCACGATCAGTCCGCCCATCGGTATAACCAAATTTATAAGTTGGGACATGTGCAAAAAAAGCCCCATCTGTCTTTCATCCGATGTCTGTAAAGAATTATGTGGTTGGTACTCCATCTGATTCATAATTTCTCCGCAAGTCTAAAAGCCCTTTAATCCGCGGTCAACAAAAATCTCCCGCATCATTTCTCTTGCTCTAAAAAGCCTGTTTTTCACCGTTCCGAGCGGCAGCTCGGTAACCTCCGCGATCTCTCCGTAGCTAAGATCTTTTCCGTGACGCAATACGATCAGCTCTCGATAAACCGTTGGTAAACACTTCACTACCGACTCGATCTCCGCCCGCCATTCCTTTCGTTCGCGATCTTGTTCAGGGGTCGGCCGGGGGCTTTCAAGCTGGAGTTGGTATGTACCCTCGTCAGTTTCGGTCTCAAGACTTTGCTCCTTTCCGGAGCGGCGCCGGATGTGATCTATTGCAGCATTGTGGGCGATCCGATAAAGCCATGTAGAGAACTTGTAGTCCGAACTGTATCGCTCAAGTGATTTGTATACTTTTATAAATACTTCCTGCGTTACATCTAGCGACGCATCGTAGTCATTCAACATTCGATATACATAGCTTGCGATCGGCCGTTGATACCGTTTTACCAGTTCTTCGAAGCTGTCCTCTCTCCCTCTAATCGAGATCGCGATCAACTCGCTATCTTCAAGCGCGTGTATGTTTTCGGCTGTGATCATTTTAGTTCTCATTATGCAAAGTTTTAACGGTTCTTTTGAGCAAAAAGTTTCAATTAAGATCATTTTAACGACTGTTTTGTGATGCTACAAAAGAATATTTGATTTTCTGGCAATTTCGCGGGCAATGAGTATGGATTGAAATGGTCGTAAAAATCAATAAAAATCAAAGAATTTGTGAGGCGGGAATATTTTACCGGTAAACAACGCATTGTATTTGAAAGGCATCATAGATTTGTTACCAATAGTGTAATTGCTGCTGACGCTTCGAAAAATTTCTTGCATTGATGTGAGAGGTTTCATAGAATTGGGTTAATCATTTCGTTGGAGTACCTATGGCTGTAAAAGTTTTCCTTTCCTGCAGACGATTAAACGACTTTAATCGTCTATGTATGATTCTTTTTGTTATTCTTCTTTCTGTCAGTGCAGCAATCTCTCAGGAAACACAACCGACGCCTCCGATCCAAGGCGTTGAGAATCAAGATGACATTAAAGTTGAAACTGATCTGGTGACGCTAACGCTAACCGTAACTGATTATTACGGTCGTTACGTATCGGGATTGACGAAAGAACATTTCACCGTTTTTGATAATAAGGAAAAGCAAAATATCACGTTTTTTAGCGATACCGATGCTCCCGTATCGATCGGGATCTTGTTTGATGTCTCCGGGTCGATGAGTGGGGAAAAGATCGCGAAAGCGAGAAACGCTTTGGCAAGGTTTATAAATACGAGCCATCCAAGGGACGAATACTATTTGATCGCCTTTAATAAACGAGCTCAGCTTCTTATGGATCGAACCCGCGACGGGGAAGCGGTGCTGAATAAGTTGACACTGGTAAAACCAAAGCACAACACTGCGCTTTATGATGCCTGCTATTTGGGTGTTGAAAGAGTGACGCGCGGAACCCACCAAAAGAAGGCATTGTTGATCATAAGCGATGGCCAGGATAACTCGTCGCGATATAGCTATAAGGAAGTCAGGCGTTTGATGAAAGAATCGGATGTAGTTATCTATTCGGTTGGTATTATGGACGGAAGAGATGCCGGAAGTATGATCGGAATCCAGGGACAGGCGTTCTTAGACGAGCTTTCCAGTGTAACCGGCGGAAAGTCGTTTTACCCAAATACAGCGGTTGAAATGGATGAGATATTCGAGCGAATTGCGCTTGAATTGCGACATCAGTATTCGATCGGGTTCACACCTCCAAACTTTAAACCGGACGGAAAATGGCATAAAGTCAAAGTTAAGGTCAAACCTCCTCGCGGTCTTCCGCGTCTAACGGTTAGAAATCGAAAAGGCTACTATGCTTCGCCGAATTCAAACTATCGTTAAAACTGAAGTTCCCTGGCTTCTAACTGAATACTAATGAGAAAATTCGTTTCAAAAATCACTTTGCCGATACTCTGCCTGAGTTTGGGCATCGGCTTCTTTGTCTTAAACTTTGCGATCGGAAAGGCTCAAACAACTGAGACCCGGGATCGGACGAGTACGCCAACACCAACTCCGCCACCGGTTCCGTCGGGAACTCCTCCACCGTTGCCCGTCGATGATGACGGTATCATCGAGATCGGCACCGAACTCGTAAATCTGAATGTTCGTGTGGTTGACCGTTTCAATCGGCCGATCGCAAATCTGAGAAAAGAGGATTTTCAGGTATTTGAAGACAGGATACCGCAGCCGATCGAATTTTTCTCGCAATCGGAAGTTCCGACTAATTACGCATTGGTTATAGACAATTCCGGCTCGCTTCGCTTCCAGCTTGAAAAAGTAATTGAAGCCAGCAAGACCATCGTTAATACAAACCGTCCGGACGATGAAACTGGTGTTATCCGGTTTGTCAGCTCAGAAAAAATTGAGATCCTGCAAGATTTTACTGCCGATAAAACGGACCTCAACGATGCACTTGACAACATGTTCATCGAAGGCGGGCAAACGGCGATAATCGACGCGATTTACCTGGCAGCGGAAAAGGTTGATGAGTATGAGCGCAGCCGCAATCCGAACGACCGCAAACGTCGCGCAATGATCATCGTTTCGGACGGCGAAGACCGAAGCAGCTACTATAAAGAAGAGCAGCTGTTCAAGATGCTTCGGGAGGCTGATGTTCAGATCTATGCCGTTGGATTTATAAAGGACCTTGAAACCGACGGTAGCTTTATCAGAAAGAGCCCGCAGAAAAAGGCGAAAAACTTCCTGAAGAAATTGGCTACTGAAACAGGCGGAAAGGCTTATTTCCCAAACACTGTGAGTGAACTGCCGCAAATCGCAAGGGATATCTCGAGCGAGTTAAGAACGCAGTATTCGATTGGGTATTTACCGGATAATGATAAGCCGAAAAATGCATTTCGCAATATCAAGGTAACGGTTAAAGATGGGCCGAACGGACAAAAACGAATAGCGCGCACCCGTACCGGTCTCGTAATAGACAAAAGAAAAGGAACGAAACCAGAATTTCAGAAGACCAACTAAATATTTTTAACGTTAGGAATAGGAAAAAGGGAGCAGCAAATCCGCTGTTCCCTTTTTTTCGCTTTCCAAGACACTGCTAACGTTGGTTTTTCTTCTTGACGAACATAAAGATCAGGAAACCCAGGAATGCCATACCCAGCAGAATTGTTAGAAAAAATAGTCCTATTGCTATTTCCATTGACTATTTCAAATACATTGCCAGATAAAATAATACGGCGCCAATAATCGTCAATATGCCCGCGCCGACTATAAATAGAATGTTTGGCGAACTCTCGTGCTCTTCCCAGACCACCTCCACTCTTTTGTTCCTGAATTTCTTTGGTTTTTTCCTCAGAGAGGCCGCAGTCTTAAACTCTTTATTCTCCGAAACATCGGTTTCTGTTTTTTGCGACTTTGCCTTAACTTCAATTCTTTCAGTCTTCTGAGCTCCTTCGTTATCGGCGCTCTGCTCATCTTCTTCTTGAATTTGGGCGACCTCTTCTGGGTCGATTTCGACTACCGGATCTTCCAAGTCTGATTCCGCTTTTTCTTCGACGATTTCTTCTTGTAGATCACTTCGAAGCCATGCATCGCTTGCCTTTTCTTTTTCTATTGCAGCTAGCTCTGCCTCAAGCGAACCGCCGCATGCATAACAAAAAAGCGAATCCGGACGTATGTCCGCTCCGCAGGATGTGCATACCGATTCTTTTGCGACTGCTTCAGCCATTGATCTCATTAGTATAGTTC
>JABDJV010000414.1 GCA_013003295.1 Pyrinomonadaceae bacterium
AAACTAGTGTGCCCGCAGCCAATGCTGGCAATTATCGAGCTGGCGTGCCAAATAAACTCACCATACGTCGTAGAATCCGTAATTAATTCCTTTTTTGCTTCGACATTTCGCCAATATCTTTCTTTAGAGATAAATTCATAAGGCTGCGGATGGGTATCCGTTAGGTTTTTTGCCAGCTCGTCGATGTCATGCAAATAGGCCTGGCGGGGGAAAACCGTTGAAAATTTTTCGTTTTGGGTATCGTCGCTCTGAGCCGGACAAATAAATGTCGCAACAAACAAAAAAACTGTGACCGAAACGATGTTGACGATTGTATTCATGAATAAGGACCGAATCCGTTTGAAGATATTACCTCTGGGATTTCGGGAAAGGTTTATTTTTGCTTTTCAGCCACTCAACCAAAAGTTTCAGGTATTGCTTGGATACCGGACCGCCTGAATCGGGAGCACCGGTCATCATCAAGTGATCGCCGCCCTTGATACGATGAAATTCAACGCATTTATTCATCAGAGTCGCCTTTTTTATACGCTTGATGCTTTCTTCAATCGGCACCCACCGGTCAGTTTCACCAAAGAATACAAGAATCGGGACCTTGACTTTGGAAAGTGTCGGAAGCGGATCGAAGTCCATTTCCTGAAACCATTTCGTGGTTTTCGGATTGCCGGGTATATTCCCCCGATTTGGCAAATACGCGAGATCAAACCAAGGCTTCTTGCGGGCCCCATCGACAGCCTTCCGCACATTTTCTTCTGATTCTTGTCCCCGGTAGTAGGAATCAAGCAGTCTGCGTAAATTGACCCCTTCCTCAATTTGCTCCTTAGAATAACCGGCTTCCTGAATCGAATAACGCGCCGCGAAGCTCATTTGCTCAGCGGGTGAAACACCGGGTCCGGACACTATTATCACAAATGAAATATCGCCAGACATCGTCGCAGCTAGTGGTGCGATCCATCCGCCTTGACTAACACCCCAAACCCCAATTCTACGGGGATCGATCTCCTTTCTGGATTTCAAAAGTTTGACTCCGGCAATTCCGTCGGATGCCAGATCCGTGAAATCAGCCGAATCAAAATCGCCATTAGATTCGCCACTTCCGCGTCTGTCAAAAAGCAGGACGGCAAAACCCTTTGATGGAATCTCCTTCTTAAAATGTTCGTAAAATTGGAAGTTTCTTGTTCCGCCGCTGGCAGCATGATAAACAACCAGCGCGGGATTCTTTAAAGAATTATCCGGCAAATATAAGGTCCCTTTAAGGGAAACGCTGCCGTTTTGAAAACTAACCGCCTCGGATTTTACCTGATACGATATTTCAGGGATATTTGCGTTCGGCGAAGCATAGAAATTCGCCGCGCCGAAGATCAAAAGTATGAATAAGGCTTTTGCTGGTCCCATAGTTCTTTATTTAGCTATCTGTTTGCGTTCCATATAAAACGCTTTATTAACAATTTTCCATTCTCCATTAAACTTCATTAACGACATATAGTCAGTAAATTTTACGTTGGGGTAGTCCAGTATGATCTTGCCGATGGCGACATTTCCCGTTGCGTCTATTCTCTCGATCCAACGTTTTCTCAATGCCTCGTCCTTTGCGGGAGTGCCTTTGAAATAGCCGATAAACTTGTCAAAGTCTAAGGTGGTAAATTTTCCGCTGCGCATTGACATCAATTTGCCCTCGGTGTGAAAAGCCTTTTTCATATATTCAGCCCGCCCTGTTTTGTGTCCCGTCATATAGTTTTCTAGCGGAACTCTGATGGCGTTCAAATCTGCTCTTTCGGCTACACTATTTTTCGGGTCGGTTACGGAGTAAGCGATCTTGTTGGTGATCTTCCATTCGCCGTCAATTTTCATAAGCGTCATATAATCGGTAAATCTCCTGCCTGGATAAGCAAGTCCCAATTTTCCGATGGCGACATCTCCCGTAACTTCTATACTGTCAATATAGGATCGTGTTTGAGTTACGACATTCACGTTTCGCAGCTTCCATCCGGTTAAGTATCTTGGGAAATCTACTGCGGTATAATTGCCATCACGAACATAGATCAATTTTCCGACGGTGTGCATCGCCTTGCCAAGTTCCTTACTGTCGCCCTTTATGTGGTTTTTCAAATAAGTTTCAAGCGGGACTGTGACCGCTTCGATCTCTGAACTTCGCGCGAAAGCTTCGTATCCAAAGCAAAGCATTAACAGGCCTAAAAATGTGATCGATAAAAATGCCGATTTTTTCATATGTGCGGTCTCCCAGTTTTTATTTACAGCTAATTATTCAAAAGTTTTACGCAATTTTCTAAGTTTAATTCGAGTGAACCATTTTCCGCGGACCATAGTCCCGCGGATCGATCCGATTGCGTTTATATCTTTCAATGGATTTCTTTTAAGCAAGATCAAATCGGCTCTTTTCCCTACTTCTACGGTTCCAAATGGTTCCCTTAAACGAAGATGTTTATCGAAGAACTCTCCCGCATTGTTTGTGCCCGTTGACAATGCTTGGAATGGGGTTAGGCCGGCTTTAACGAGTTCTTTTAGTTCCAGGTGCGCCGATTTGCCCGGAAATAATCCCGGAGCGGAAGCATCCGTTCCCAGCAGCAATAGAACGCCCGTATCGCTGAAACTCTTCGTCAGTTTTTGAATCAACGGGTATTTTATTTTTTCTCTTTCACCAAATTCCTTTAGGTCTTTACGGTTTGAAAAATTGTTCTTTTTCCACATTTGCCTCACACTTTCAGTCAAATATTTCATTTCCGGATCGGAAAAAATTGCGTCGAGATCCTCGAGCTGCTGTTTGGTCGCCGCAACAAAAGACAAATTCGGTGTCACGGCAGTTTCGGCACTTTTAGTTAGCCGTGCGATGACGGGAATTTTCGATTCGTCGGGTTTCGGGCGATTCTTCTTTGTATTCAGGCTATCGGTCGGACCTTTGAAATATGTGAAGAAAAATTCTTCGCCGTGAGCGATCATCGCCTGTTTTGATTTGAGTACATATTCAGCTCCGATCGTCCTTGGTATATGTCCAACGACCGCGATCTCTTTTTCTTTCGCAGTCTTAATTATCGCCTCATAGTCGGGCTTGGCTAAGCGGTTATAAACCTTTACGAAATCATATCCTTCCTGCTTTTGCCGCATAACTGCCTGCTCGGCTTCTTTTGGATTTCGGACGACGATCGAGTTGTTCCAAATCGGAGGATCGCCGTCAACAAGGTTTCCGGCAGCAAAGATTGTTGGGCTGACGATTTTACCGGTTTTAGCCGCACCGCGAAGATCGAGAGTATCGGTTGAGCTGCGCATATTCAGAACGGTTGTAACTCCATAAAACAAATATGAAACGAGTTCGCTTTCATCCCTGATATGTACGTGCAGGTCAGACAAGCCGGGCATCAAATAATTTCCAGTTCCATCAACGATTTTTGCACCCTTTGGAATCTTGGTCGAACTCGCCGAGCCAATTCCTGCAATTCTTTCGCCATCAATGATCACCGTTTGATTTTTCAAAACAATCTCTTGATTCATAGGAATTAAGTTTACGTTTTGAAACGCGACGATCTTACTCACGTCAGAAATATTTGCAGTCGTGGATTTCTGCGTGCAGGCAAATATAAAGCCTAAAAACAAAATCGTGATAAGAAAACGCTTCATAATTTTATCGAATTATTTTAGCCCGGAGGCTTTTCGAATTCTGATGATCTTTCCGTTGTCTTCGTCGGTCAAAATATACAGTT
>JABDJV010000422.1 GCA_013003295.1 Pyrinomonadaceae bacterium
GACCAGGGCAGTATGCTTGCAGATGTCCAGGCTACTCTCGATAAGGCCAAAGATGAACCTGATAATTTTCAGGCGCAGATAAAAGCCGGAGAAATGTATTCGAAGATCAGGCGATTTGACAAGGCTCTTGAATATTACGAAAAAGCCCAAAAGCTCAAACCGAACGATTTTTCGGCAAACTCTATTTTGGGTAATGCGTATTTTGATCTGAAACAATATAAAAAGGCCGAAACGGCCTACGCCCGAGCATTGGAAATAAAGCCGAATGACGTAGCGGTGAGAACTGACTTTGGCCTGACTTTCTATTTGCGGGAGCCGGGAGATTATGACAGGGCGGTAAGCGAATACCGGAAAGCTCTGGATATAGATCCGAATCACGAATTAACCTTGCAAAATTTGATCGTAGCCTTGAATGATATGGGAGAAAAAGAAGAGGCGGCAAAAGCAATTGATAGGCTTCGGGCGGTCAATCCAAAAAACCCGGTTATTGAAAAATTTGGAAAGTAAGAGAAGAAACAGACTATTTGATGGTCATTTCTTCAATATCGAGGATCGAAAACTTCTCAACCTTACCGTCGATCCCCACAACCTTTAATACTCCGTCAAAAACATTCACGCTCGAAACGCGACTCATACGCCTTTCAATTTTCTTGCCGTTTTTAAGAATCAAAACAAGTTTTATCCGCCTCAATTCTAAAAAGGTGGGCTTTCGCTCCGGATCAGTCTTTTCCGTCTCTTCAGAGACCTCCGCTTCCTCAGTATCTCTTTCTATAGTGACCAATGCCGAACGTTTCCGGGGGTTATCTGTAATTTCTACCGTAACGTTCTTCGTTTCCGAATCGGAATCTGCTTTATTCTTATCGGTGCGTTCTGCCGGGTTTTCTAAGATAATTCTTGACGTGTCTCCGCCAAGTGCTTCTTTGATCCGGGTTTCAGTTTTCTTCGTAGGATCAAAAGGGTCCGAAATAATCACTTTCGTCTCAGATTTCTTTTTGGGTATATCGGCATCTTTGGATTCCGACTTCTCTTTGCGCGCAACATCGACGTCATTTAATACTTTGTCGGGTTCTTTCGAAACCGAGATCGGATCTTCGATGATCGTCCCTACTGAATTTACCTTTACTACGCCTTCATCCGTATTGTCGATCTCCGGCAATTCATCGTCATTCCGACCGGCTATATTGGGCAGGGGCCGGAAGCTTCCGGCAAATTTGACTTGGTATGTGGCCGCATCGTCATTCGGCGTTCGCCCCTGGATCCGCATTAAAAGGTTTTCGGGTTTTCTCAGGTATATAACCCGGCCCGTTTCGCTCCGCTCGCTATCCGCGTAAATCGTGATCTTTGTTTTTGGCTTGAGTCCTTCGACCAGAAATATGTCAATATCCCCGCTAAAGTTTTTTGTCACGACATTTACAAAAATATCACCGCGTTCCCCCTTGAATGAGTAATAGTAAGTCGTCAACCGCGAATCTCCCAAATCCCGGGCAGCTATTGTTCCCGAAATTTCATTTCTGATGATTGGCGATGGTGAGTTTTGCTGTCTCGATTGGGAAAAACCCGTCGTTGAAAACAATAATGAAATAACTATGGCAGAAAGCCCGGCCATCGATCGGAAAGAAAAACACATAACTGCTTTTTTAATGCTCATTTTTAACTCAGAACGATTCTAGCATAAGAATTTCGCAAAAAATAAGCCGGGCAACATAGCCCGGCTCTTTCCGTTTGATAAAAAAACATTTCTATTCCGCACCCGCTGCTTTGGCCTTGCCCCTCATGAGCTCAAGCGCCTTCTTCATCTGAAGATCTTCGCGAGCAGGTTTCTGCCTTTTTTGCGCTTCAGAGGGCCGATCGGCCGGAGTCGGTTGATCAGGATCCTCCTCCTTTTTTTCAACCAATTCAGCGACTTCGATCGGCTCAGGGGTTTCTGGCCTTTTTACCTCAACCGAAGGTTTAACACCGGATTCGGATCGTTTATCCCCTAAGAAAGATTTTCCGCTTCCGGAAGCCCATTTTGCAACCGTTAGTAAGAGTCCGTCTCCGCCCCGCAAAGTAAACAGCTGCTGTTTTGTTCCGGCACCAAAACTTCGTTCTCCAACTACTTCGCCGCGCTTATTTTCAAGGATGGCTGCCGCAATTATTTCGCCCGCACCTGCGGTGCCAAGGTCAATTATCGCCACGACCTCACCGTCAAAGATATGCTTAGCCGGCTCAGCATTGAAAGTCTCTTTAGAATTGTTCTCGCGCCCGATCACTTGAGCTATAGCTCCGTCTTTTATAAACGCATTGGCAACCGCGACCCCTTCGTCAATATCGCCAATAGCGACATTTCTCAGGTCCAGAATGATCTTGCCAATTCCCTTCGCTTTTAGGTCTTGCACCTGCGCACGAATTTTTTCGGCTTGTCCTTTGTCGAGGCTGTATACCTTAATAACGCCAACCCCGCCCTTCTTTATCTCCACCTTTGCAGCCGGAATCTCAAATGATCCGCGCTTTACCGTTAGGGTTGCCGGCTTCGCGTTGGTTCGTAACACCCTTAATTTCAATGCCGAGCCCGGTGCACCCAAGATAAGCTGCCTGGCATCATAAAGCGAGATATCCCGTGTCGCTCTTGTATCGATGTATTCGATAATGTCTCCGGCCTTGAGTCCGGCTTTATCTGCTGGCGAATTCGCGACTACCGAGAGGACATACAAGTAGGAACGAAATTGCGAAAATGTTGCCCCGATCCCAACCTTTCCGTTTCCCGACCTGTTCTGAAAAGCCTTAACCTGATCGGCCGTTAGGTAAGACGAATAGGGGTCCAGGCCGTAAGCCAATCCGCGCAATGCTCCGGCCCTCACCTTTTGCAGATCCGGCTCATCAACGTAATCGTTTTGAATATGCTGGAGTACACTCTCGAAAATGCGCATCTGGGCGCCGGGATCGTTTATAGGCTGTTGCGCTCCGGCGCTGAACCAACCCAATACGATTCCGAAAAACGCATAGAATGTAATTGCTGCAGAAAGAACCGCTACCAGGATTTTACCGCGATATGTCATGTATTAGATCCTCAAAACCGATTTGGTATAAAATGCATTTGCAACGAAGCTTGAAACCGCTTCATTATCCACTATCATAAATAAACGTGCAAGATAATAAAACTACTAATCCGCCCGATTCTACAGATAATAAGGACGCCCCAAAGCGAGGAAGAATCCTGGCTTTAGACCTTGGAACAAAGAAGGTCGGCATCGCCGTGTCCGATGAACTTCAGATCGCAGTTCGTCCGGTCGGCACGATCAAACGTGCTAGTTGGAAAAACTTTCTCAAAGAGGTCATCAATTATCTTGCAGAATATGATGCAAAAGCATTGGTTCTAGGTTTGCCGTTGAACTCTGACGGGACAGAAAGCGAGATGTCAACGGAGGCCCGCAAGATTGCCGGTTATTTCAAGCTTTCGCTGGACATACCGGTTTACCTCCAAGATGAAAGAGTTTCAACCTATCAAGCGCGCGGCAATCTTTGGAAAAAAGGCATCTCAGGCAAAAAGCTGGAAGAGATCGTTGACAGTGAAGCAGCTGCGATCATTCTTGAAGATTTCATCTCAGTAAGAAATTCTCAAAAGTAATCAATTACGTGTGGCCCCATTTTAGTCTGCCGCTGTCGGGAATTACCTTGCCAGAACCCGTGTAGGCGCCACAGAGGTTTTCGAGTCCCAAACCATTTACCTGCCTCTAATCCTAAATCCTATTCACAAAACACTGTTTAACATTGTATAATGACATTGACTTATCGGTTTCACTCCTGAACCAACGTTTTTCCAAACAGATTTAGTTCCTATGTCATTTTCAGTCGACAACACAACGACTAGCTTTCCCCATTTGCGCGATTTAATTCGCGCACTCCCGGAGAAGATTTGCACGTACCTCTTGATCGGGATCCTCACTCTGTTAATTTTTTACCTTTCGTTGATCACCACGTCGCAGCCTCTTAGCTCCAGCGAAAGTCAGTCGGTCGCCCGCGCGATAAGTCTCCTCGAACAAAAGGGTTTTCGAGGAGAAGCATTCCTGCTTCGGAATGTCGCAACGTTCCGTCGTTGGGATAACTGGCTCAACGAATTGGCCGAAAGCGAAAACGCATATGCCGCAACAAATTTCCCATTTGAGATCATTACGCTTTATCCTGATTTCTTTGAAAAAGCCGTCGACGATACCGAGCGGGCGATGATTCTCCTGCACGAGGCCCAGCATCTGAAGGGTGCCAGCGAAAAAACCGCTTATGAAACGGTCTGGCGGAACCGGACTAAATTGGGCTGGACGCTGATATCTCACGGCGTTACCGAAACTTACGTTACGATCGAACTCCAGACACGCGAACACTCGCCCGAGCTGTTTACATGCAGCAAAAACCTCTGGAATGACTGCACCGAATCGCTTTTGGCCAGAAAGTGAACCAGGCCGTTTCAATTTTCAACGACCATTTGGAAATGTCAGACTTTCTCTCAAGACATGTGAGATAAAGTCTCAGCTTTTTCGAAAATTCCGTGGGGCTGCTCTTAAACCGGAATCTCGATTTGCGCCACAAACACCTGCGTTCATTATAATTGCTTTTTCTGCGATAAAACGCGGAG
>JABDJV010000091.1 GCA_013003295.1 Pyrinomonadaceae bacterium
ATTGACCTCGATCGCCTTCAAGTATGACCGTTCGGCTCCTTCCCAATCGTATGAGTAAAGCAAGATGTTACCGAGTGCGGCGTGAGCTTCCGCCAGATCCGGATCGAGTTCGAGGGCTTTTTGTGCCACCTCTTTCCCTTTGGGCAGATATTCTCTTGGGCTGTAATCATAAAGGTATGGCATCAAAGAATAGGAAGCCGCAAGTCCGGCGTAAGCCAGAGCATAGTTTGGGTCTTTCTCGATCGCCTGCTGGAAAAAACTGACACTCCTCTCCATTTCCTGTTTACCACTTCCCGACCCAAATCTTTTATTGAAATGAAAAATTCCTTTCAGATAGAGTTTCTGGGCTTCGGAACTGGCAGTACCCGAACGGGCTAGTTTCTCCTGTTCGGAGGTCGTTAATTTCAAACGCAGTTTGTCCGAGACATTTCGGGCGATCTCGCTTTGGAGCGTGATGAGATTATTCATCTTGCGGTCATACGTTTCGCTCCAGATGGCATCGAGCGTTTTGGTATCAACCAGTTCCAGACTTAATTTCAATTCTTCGCCCCGCTGAACCAATCTGCCCAACAGAACCGCCTCGACACCGAGTTCGTCGCCAATTTCTTTTGGAGTCTTGTTCTTACCCTTGTAATAGAAAACGGTGCTTCTCGCCTTGACCGAAAGATTCGGGATCTCGGTCAAACTGGCGATCAGAGTTTCAGTCATTCCGTCGCTCAAGTATTCAACTTCCTTATCGCCGCTTTCATTGATAAACGGCATCACCGCGATTGACTTGATTTGGTTGCCGCCGGATAAGAAGGCGAAATAGGCGATGGCTGTAATGACTCCCAAAAGAACTACGCCGATAACCGCCGTTGCCAACTTGTGGCATTTTGCTTGAGTGACGGCATATGCCAGACTCGATGTGTTTGTAACCCGCTGTTTATCTTTTGTTTCCAGACCCGGATTTTCGGCTTTAGTTTCTTCAACTGATTTAGCGTGATAGACGGCAGTCTTATTTTCAGATTCAACTTCCGTATTCTTATTCGGGATTATCGAACGCTCGAGTTCGCCCTGAAGATCGAGTTCGCGTCTCAGATTTTTAAGATCGATGACCAGATCTCTTGCCGTTTGGTAACGATCATTTTTTTCTTTGGTCAGAGTCTTACGGACAATTCTCTGTAATTCATCCGGCACATTCTCGAGCGATTTAGGTTCGGTTTCTAAAATTGCGACGATCGTGTGATTGATCGTCTCACCCGAAAACGGGACCTTGCCCGCCAGCATTTCATACAGAACAATTCCCAAACTCCAGATATCAGTTCTTTCGTCGGTTTCAATTCCGCGAGCCTGTTCGGGCGACATATAGGAAACCGTTCCCATCACCACCCCCGGATTGGTTTTCACCAGCGCTTTCGTTTCGCCTTCGAGCGAAATATCATCTTCCGATTTGTTTTTCTCCGTCAGTTTCGCCAAACCGAAATCAAGCACCTTCACATAGCCGTCCTTACGGATCATGATGTTCTCAGGTTTGATGTCGCGGTGAGCGATACCGGCTTGATGCGAAGCCGAAAGCGCTTCGGCGGTCTGAATGCCGATCTTCAGAATTTGATTAAGCGGAAGCGTTTCTTTTTTGGAAATGGCTTCCCGTAAAGTTTCGCCTTCAATAAATTCAGTGGCGATATAATGCGTGTCTTCAAAACTATCGATCCCGTAAACCGTCAGAATATTCGGATGATTCAAGGCAGAGGTCGCCTGAGCTTCCTGAATAAAACGGTTCAATTTCTCGGAATCCTTCCCAAATTCTTCATTCAAAAATTTGACGGCGACCTGCCGATTGAGCTTTGTATCTTCGGCAAGATAGACCTCACCCATTCCGCCCTTGCCGATCTCGGAGTGGATCTTGTAATGCGAAATTGTTGTATCTTTTTCCAGTTTCATTAAATTGATCAGGTATCAGTGATTAAACAAGCCACTAAACTTTCTGGTTCTACTTTTTACTTCTTATTTTTGCCTTTTTACTTTCTACTTATTCCGGAAATCCTATCTTTTTAAGTAATTCCTGAAATTCCGGCTCATTATTCAGAAAATCAAACTGCCGCTGATTTTTCAGATTCACCAAAAGCACTTCGCGTTGTTGATAGGCTTTATTCAGGTATTCAAGCGTTTTTTCTTTGTCTTTTAGGTCCGCATAGGCATATGCAAGAGCGTTATATTTAATATACGCATTTTTATCTTCCTCCAGTTTGGTCTTTATTCCAGCCAAACGGTTTTTCAAATTATGCCGCCTCATTCCATCGAGACCTTCTTTTTTGTAAAGATCTTTTTGAGCCTCAATTACGTCTGCAGTGACTCCGCCTTTTTCCAGCATGATCCACCGTTGCTCCATGGCTTCTGGTTCCATTCCTTTCCCCAAATAGATCTTGTAGAGAAAGAACGGACCAGAAGGGCCTTGAGGAAACAACTCGTTAATCTTTTTAGCCTG
>JABDJV010000092.1 GCA_013003295.1 Pyrinomonadaceae bacterium
CAGGCTAAAAAGATTAACGAGTTGTTTCCTCAAGGCCCTTCTGGTCCGTTCTTTCTCTACAAGATCTATTTGGGGAAAGGAATGGAACCAGAAGCCATGGAGCAACGGTGGATCATGCTGGAAAAAGCCGGGGTCACTGCAGACGTAATTGAGGCTCAAAAAGATCTTTACGAAAAAGAAGGTCTCGATGGAATGAGGCGGAGTCTTTTGGAAAATAATTTGGCTGGAATAAAGACCAAGTTGGAAGAAGACAAAAATGCGTATATAAAATATATCGGCATTGCCCGAGCCTATGCGGAACTAAAAGACAAAGAAAAAACGCTTGAGTACCTTAATAAAGCCTATCAACAACGCGAAGTGCATTTAGTGGAACTGAAAAGTGATCGGAAGTTTGATCTTCTGAATAATGAGCCGGAATTTCAGGAATTACTTAAAAAGATAGGATTTCCCGAATAGTGAATAGTGAATAGTGAATAGTGAATAGTGAATAGTGAATAGTGAATAGTGAAACTTTGCTTTTCTCAAACGGCCGGTCAATCGCATAAACTATTTACTATTCACTATTTACTCTCCTTTTATGAACCTCGAATCAGGCACAACAATTTCGCATTACAAGATCCTCTCCGAGATTGGGAAGGGTGGAATGGGTGAGGTCTATCTGGCTCAGGATACGAAGCTCAACCGCAACGTAGCGATCAAGTTTTTAACTGAAGAATGGAGCAAAGACTCTGATAAGCTGAACCGTTTCATTCAGGAAGCGCAAGCGGCATCCGCACTCAATCATCCGAATATCATCACGATTCACGAGATCGGTGAAACCGACAACACTCAGTACATAGCCCTCGAATATATCGAAGGCGAGACCTTGACGGGGAGACTTCATAAGAAGCTGAAGTTTAACGAAGCACTCGATATCGCAACCCAGATAGCTTCGGCTCTAGATGCAGCACACACAGCCGGAATTGTTCATAGGGATATAAAACCTGACAACGTCATGATCCGCAAAGACGGCCTCGTCAAGATCCTTGATTTTGGTATCGCAAAGCTCACAGAAAAGCGACACGGAGAAGGGGAAACACGGAGATCCGGTGAGGAAGATAAAACACTGATCGCCGCGTCCCCGAGTCCCTCTGTCCCCGAGTCTCCCAACACCACTCCGGGCATGATCATCGGCACGGCAAACTACATGTCGCCCGAACAAGCCAAAGGTGAGAGTGTTGATGCAAGAACGGATATTTTTAGTTTTGGGGTTCTTCTCTTTGAAATGCTTGCCGGACATTTACCCTTTGAGGGAAAAACTCCGATGGAAATTATCGGTGCGGTGATCCATAAAGAACCGAAACCGATGGATGAAGAATTTCCGGACGAGCTTCAAAGGATCATCAGTAAGACTTTGCGAAAGGATCGTGACGAAAGATACCAAACGATAAAGGATTTATTAATTGACTTGAAAGACGTTAAGGCGGAACTGGAGTTTCAGGACAAGCTAGAGCAAACAGTTTCGCCTCAAAAAGAAGAGCCAAAAACACAGATGTTTAAGGCGACGACGGTTGATGAGCAAAAACAAACGACGACGGCAAATGACAGCATCACCATCAAAAAGTCTGGATTGAGCAAAGCTCTTATCGGAATATTTGCCATTTTGGTAATTTCAGCAACCGGTTTCGGATATTGGTATTTTTCAGGCGGAAAACAGATCAATTCAATTGCGGTGATGCCATTCATCAATGAAAGCGGAAATGAAGATATTGAATATCTCTCTGATGGAATGACCGAAACACTGATCGCCAGTTTGACCGAAATTCCGAATCTTTCGGTTAAAGCAAGAAGCACAGTGTTTTACTACAAGGGTAAGAACAAAAGTCCGAAGGAAATTGGTGATGAACTCGATGTCGAGGCGGTTCTGCTCGGTCGGCTGGTTCAGCGGGGCGATGACATAAAGCTCAGTCTGGAACTTGTTGATACCAGCACACTTGATGCTATCTGGAGCCAAACCTATGACCGCAAGATGAATAATCTCATCACGCTCCAAAGTGAGATCGCCCGTAATGTCTCGGACAAACTGCGTTTGAAATTAACCGCCTCCGAGGAGGAGAAAGTAGCCCGGTCGGGCACTGCAAGTCCCGAAGCCCAGCAACTCTATTTGAAGGGACTTTTCCATTTTAATGAGAGAATTACCCGGGATGGTACTCAAGAAATGAAAAAGGGGGTCAGGTTCTTTAAGCAGGCGATCGAGAAAGACCCGAACTATGCTTTGCCTTACGCCGGACTTGCCGCTTCTTATTCCATAATTGCACTCCGTTATGGCAACGACCCGGGAGAATATCTGTCGAAAGGGAAAGAAGCAGCACAAAAAGCCCTCGAACTTGATCCGAACCTGGCGGAAGCCCACGCTGCCCTCGGTAGAGTCTTGCTTTATACATACGATTGGCAAGGAGCGGAACGGTCATTCCTGAAGGCGATCGAGGTCAATCCGAAATATGCCAAAGGTCATCAATGGTATGCCGACTACCTCGCGTCCAAAGGTATGTTTGATGAAGCTCTCAAGAATTTTGACAAAGCTTTGGAACTCGACCCCTTCGATCAGGTAGCAAATTTTATGAAGGTAGGCATTCTAATTCGTATGGAAAAATATGATGAAGCGCTCAGTCAGGCTAAAAAGTATATTGAGTTGTTTCCTGATAATCCGAGAGGTCCCGGACTTCTCTCCACCATTTATTTGAGGAAAGGGATGGAACCGAACGCCATAGAGCAACGGTGGATGGCTATGGAAAAACGCGGAATCCCCAACGCCCGGATTGAGGAGGCGAAAGATGTTTACGAAAAAGCAGGTCTCGATGGATTGAAGCGCTATGATTTGGAGCGTGAATGGCGTGGAATTAATAACGCTTTGGAGGCAGATAAAAACGCATTTATTATGTATCGCGGCGTTTACCGAGCGTATGCGAATCTCAAAGACAAAGAAAAAACACTTGAATATCTGAATAAAGCCTATCAACAACGCGAACCTGGTCTGGTGAGTTTGAAAAGAGAGCCGTTCATTGATTTTCTGAGAGATGAACCGGAATTTCAGGAGTTACTCAAAAAGGTAGGATTCCCGGATAGTGAATCGTGAATCGTGAATCGTGAAGCGTGAATCGTCGGATCATTGATTATGAAAAGACGTTGTCTCGTATTCTGAACTAACTATTTACGATTGACTATTCACGATTCACTAACACCGATTACTATTTACTTCCCTTTATGAAACTCGACTCAGGTACATCTATTGCCCATTACAAAATCCTTTCCGAGATCGGCAAGGGCGGAATGGGCGAGGTTTATCGCGCTGAAGATACAAAACTAGACCGTCAGATCGCTTTGAAGATTCTGCCAAAAGAGTTTGCCGAAGACATCGAACGAATGAGTCGTTTTGTTCGTGAGGCGAAATCCGCTTCGGCACTCAATCACCCGAACATCATCACGATTCACGAGATCGGCAAATTTGACGGAACTAATTACATCGCGATTGAATTTATTGACGGCAAAACTTTGGGTGAATACGCAAAAGATAATCCGCTGAATTATAAGTCGGCTTTGGATATTGCCAATCAAGTTGCATCGGCTCTCGACGTGGCACATTCCAACGGAATCGTTCACCGTGATATTAAACCTGACAATGTGATGATTCGTCCTGATGGCTTTGTTAAGATCCTGGATTTCGGGATCGCCAAACTGAGCGAACAGGAAACTCCGGAGATCGAATCGGAAGACGCAACGGCAGTTCAGCAACCTTCAACAACACCCGGAATGATCATCGGGACGGCAAATTATATGTCGCCGGAGCAAGCCAAAGGTGAAGTAGTTGACGCAAGAACGGATATTTTCAGTTTTGGAGTTGTTCTTTACGAAATGATTGCGGGACATCTTCCGTTTGGAGGTAAAACTCCGATGGAAATTATCGGTGCGGTGATTCATAAAGAACCGAAACCGATGGATAAAGAAGTTCCGGGCGAACTTCAAAGGATTATCAGTAAGACTTTGCGAAAAGATCGTGACGAAAGGTACCAAACGATAAAGGATTTGTTAATTGACTTGAAAGACGTTAAGACGGAACTGGAGTTTCAGGACAAGTTAGAGAAGACAGTTTCACCTGAAAAAGAAGAGCCAAAAACACAGATGTTTAAGGCGACGACGGTTGATGAGCAAAAGCAAACGACGACGGCAAATGACAGCATTACCATCAAAAAGTCTGGATTGAGCAAAGCTCTAATCGGGATATTTGCCATTTTGGTAATTTCAGCAATCGGTTTCGGATATTGGTATTTCTCCGGCAACAAACAGATCGAATCAATTGCGGTGATGCCATTCATCAATGAAAGCGGAAATGAAGATATTGAATATCTCTCTGATGGAATGACCGAAACTCTGATCAGCAGTCTGACAAAGATTCCGAATCTTTCGGTGATGGCGAGAAGTTCGGTTTTTTATTACAAGGGTAAGAAAACAAATCCGCGACAGATTGGAGAAGAATTGAATGTCGAGGCGATTTTGCTTGGGCGTGTTACTCAGCGGGGCGACGATCTCAAAATCAGTCTGGAACTGGTTGATACAAAGACGCTGGCGGCGATCTGGAGCGAAACCTACGACCGCAAAATGAATAATCTGGTTTCGCTTCAAAGCGAGATCGCCCGTAATGTTTCCGACAAACTCCGTTTGAAATTAACGACCTCCGAGCAAGAGAAAGTAGCTGTATCAGGTACCGCGAGTCCCGAAGCCCAACAGCTTTATCTGAAGGGACGTTTCCATTTCAATAAACTAACCGCGGGAGCGTATAATCGTCGAAATATCGAGAAGAGCATCAGTTTTTACAAGCAGGCGATCGAGAAAGACTCGAACTATGCTCTCGCTTACGCGGGACTTGCCGCTTCTTATTCTGTAAGGCCGCTCAACGGTGCATCCAGCACAAGAGAATCACTGCCCAAAGTGAAAGAAGCGGCACGAAAAGCCCTCGAACTCGATCCGAACCTGGCGGAAGCTCACGCCGCCCTCGGTAATATCTTGTTTTACTCATACGATTGGGAAGGAGCCGAAAGGTCATATCTGAAGGCGATCGAAGTCGATCCGAAATATGCCAAAGCTTATCATTGGTATGGTCATCTTCTAGCCAGCAAACGCATGTACGTTGAGGCTCTTAGAAACATTGACAAAGCTCTGGAACTCGATCCCTTCGATCAGGCGGTCATTTCCGGCAAGAACAGTGTCCTTTTCTCTGCCGGAAAATATGATGAAGCGATAAGTCAGACTAAAAAGTCTATCGAATTGTTTCCTGAGGCTCATTTGTTACCGTGGCTCCTCCACCAGATGTACTTGGCGAAAGGGATGGAACGCGAAGCCATGGAGCAATGGTGGATCTTGGCAAGCAACAATCAAGGATACTATCGAGGAGCCTCCGAAGCCAAAATTCAGGCTCATAAAGATATTTACAGGAAAAGAGGTCTCGATCGATTGAGGCGAATTGTTTTGGAAGGTTATTTGGCTAATTCGAATCCCACTGAGGACCAGAAAAGTACCCTTAGATTTGGTATTATTTACCAATTCTACGCGGACCTTAAAGATAAAGAAAAAACCCTCGAATACCTGAATAAAGCCTATGAGGTACGCGATCCTTATTTGGTGTGGCTGAAAAGAAGTCGGAGGTATGACTTTCTGGATGATGAGCCGGAATATCAGGAGTTAATTAAAAAGATAGGATTTCCTGAGCAGTGAGCAGTGAGCAGTAAGCGGTAAGCAGTGAGCAGTAAGCGGTAAGCAGTGAGCAGTAAGCGGTAAGCAGTAAGCAGTGAGAGTTAGCAGTTGGCAGTTGGCAGTTGGCATTTAGCATTTAGCATTTAGATAGCATATCCCTTCGAGTAATCGGATCGTTGTTAGAGTCCGATCAGCGCCGTAGGCGCGAAATGATAGTAGCCCCGTACAAGTGAGTGAAACGAGCGCAGTGCGGGGTAAGGTCGACAGAAAACGTCGGAGCCCTGGAGGGGCGTAAGAAGAAGAGGAAGTAGTGAGCCTTGAATAGTGAATAGTGAATAGTGAATAGTGAATTGATAATAGTTAAACTTTCTTTTTCTCAAACGGCAGGTCAATCGCATAAACTATTTACTATTAACGATTTACTATTCACTCTCCTTTTATGACGATCGAACGTAACACAATCATCTCCCATTACAAGATCCTTTCCGAGATCGGCAAGGGCGGAATGGGCGAGGTGTATCTCGCTCAGGATACAAAGCTCAATCGTCAGGTTGCGATCAAGTTCTTGAGCGAAGAATGGAGCAAGGACTCTGACAAACTGAACCGATTTGTCCAGGAGGCTCAGTCGGCTTCGGCGCTCAACCATCCAAATATAATCACGGTATTCGAGATCGGTGAAACCGACAACACTCAGTATATAGC
>JABDJV010000455.1 GCA_013003295.1 Pyrinomonadaceae bacterium
CGGGGTGATGGGAAGAAACTTCTTACTAAACGTTGCCGACAGTGGATTTAAATGCGTCGGTTACGATCTCGACGGTGAAAAGGTCGATGCCTTAAATAAGGAGGGGATGAATTTTGAGGTTACGGGAGTGAAGACCCTTGAGGAGTTTCTGGAGTCATTGGAAACGCCAAGAAGCATCATGCTTTTGGTTCCGGCGGGCAAGATCGTTGACGCCGTGATCAACGATCTCACTCCGCATCTTGATCAGGGAGACCTGATCATCGACGGAGGAAACTCACATTTTCTCGATACTGAACGACGCGAAAAGGAGTTGAACGAGAAGGGATTTGAGTTTTTAGGCGTTGGAGTCTCCGGCGGTGCCGAGGGGGCTCGCCGCGGACCTTCAATAATGATCGGGGGTAAAGAGGAGACCTACGCGCAAGTAAAACCGATTCTTGAAGCGGTTTCAGCAAAGGTCGGGGGAGATCCGTGTGCGGCGCATGTTGGAAACGGCTCGGCCGGACACTTTGTGAAAATGGTTCACAACGGCATCGAATACGGCCTGATGCAGCTAATTTGTGAAACGTATGACGTGATGAAGCGCGGCCTGAAGATGTCCAACGAAGAAATGAGCGACACCTTTCGAAAGTGGGATGAGGCTGAGCTCAACTCCTTTCTTGTTGAGATCACTGCGAAGATTCTCAGTAAAAAGGATGATAAATCCGAAGGCTACCTGGTCGAACGGATCCTGGATACCGCCGGACAGAAGGGAACCGGGCGTTGGACCTCGGAAGCGGCGCTTGAATTGGGAATTCCGATACCGACGATCGATGCTGCGGTTACGATGCGGCAGATCTCGGCGCTGAAGGAGGACCGAATCGCTCTAAGCAAGGTCGGCAGCGGGGATGGGGCCAATGAAACCAACGATCTTTCAAAAGAAGTGATCCAAGAGAATTTCGGTACGGCTCATCTCGGCAGCATTCTGCTCGGTGCTTATATTGTTACCTATGCGCAAGGCTTTTCATTGCTTCGCGAGGCCTCCATGGAAAAAGAATATGATCTGAATATGGCCGAGATCGCAAAGATTTGGCGCGGCGGATGCATTATCCGCGCCGCACTGCTAGAGAATTTTCGGGCGATCTTTTCCGAGGACAATTCGCTTAAGAATCTGTTGCTTGACGAAGAGATGACCAACGTTGTGAATCTCAGCAGCAATAATTACCAGGTGTTCGTCTCGATGGCGACGCTGCTGCATATCCCGGTTTTTGCATTTGCCTCGGCGTTTTCCTATTTCGATGCATTTCGGAGCGAACGTTTGCCGGCGAATCTGCTGCAGGGGCAGAGAGATTTCTTTGGTTCGCATACGTATAAAAGGATCGATATGGATGGAACTTTCCATACGGAGTGGGAAGAGCTAGATGCGGAGGAAAAGGCTCACGGATGAGACGAATGATATCTGATATTTTTCCAGAACGCCTGTTTCCGAGTATTTAATATAGCCACGTGCTTTCAGCACGTGGTCAGATTATCAACGTATTCAGAAGCCCGTTTTAACGGGCTTTTGAAATCGAGCTAAAGCTGGGGAATAAGGACGTTAAAACGCCCTTACGTTGACTTATATTTGGTACCACCCCGTAAACGGGGTGGCTATACGGGTAAATCGGAAAATCGAGCCCGCGTATGCGGGTGTCAGCGAGATTGTTAGTTCACAAAGATTCGAACAATTATGAAAAACCTAAGAAGCTTTCAATTATTGATCACAATTCTATTTCTTCTAGCCTCGCAAGTCTTAGCCCAATCGACTGGCGCGAAGGCCGTTCCTGTTTTTAAGAACGGTGAGGCCCAAAAGGTTTCGGCATTTTCCGACCCAAAAACGTGGGTGAGACATGACCTCTGGGTCGAAACCGAATTCGACACAGATGGCGATGGCAAAATGGACCGGATGCATGTGGCCGTAACCAGACCAAACCAAACCGACACCGAAGGTCTCAAGCTACCAGTTATCTATGCGACCAGTCCTTATTATGCCGGAACGGCCGGAAACGTCCCGGGACTGTTCTGGAATGTCAGGCACAACTTAGGTGCCACTCCTCCAAAGCGTACTCATCCGGAGGTAAAGCGTCGCGGAAAACGTCCGATCATCTCGCGGTCTGAAGTGAATAAATGGCTTCCGCATGGCTTTATTATCGTTCACTCTTCATCTCCCGGAACCGGTCTCTCGCAGGGTGCTCCGACGGTTGGCGGTGACAATGAATCTCTCGGTCCGAAAGCAGTAATCGAATGGCTGACCGGGAAAGACAATGGCTATACAGAGCCGTTTGGCGGTGAGAAGGTAAAGGCCTATTGGTCAACCGGAAAAGTCGGTATGACGGGAACATCCTATAATGGAACTCTCCCGCTCGCGGCAGCGACGACCGGAGTAAAAGGCCTCGAAGCCGTGATCCCAATCTCGCCAAACACTTCCTATTATCACTACTATCGTGCAAATGGTCTGGTCAGAAGCCCGGGCGGCTTCCTTGGCGAAGATATTGACGTGCTCTACGACTTTATCCATTCGGGCAACGAATCCAAACGCGCTTACAACAATAAGACCGTCCGTGATACGGAGATGGCCAGCGGAATGGACCGCATCACCGGTGATTACAATGATTTCTGGGCCGGCCGCGATTATTTGAACGATATGAAGCCAATGAGAGCGGCAATATTGTTGGCCCACGGTCTCAACGATTGGAATGTGATGCCCGATCATAGTTATCGGATATACAAAGCTGCCAAAGTAAAAGGGATTCCGGCACAGATCTATTTCCACCAGGGCGGACACGGCGGCCCGCCGCCGAAGAGGATGATGAACCGCTGGTTTACCCGTTATCTCCATGGTGTTCAGAACGGTGTTGAAAACGATGCGCGGGCGTGGATCGTTCGCGAGCCGGATGCGAGGACTAAACCGACATCCTATCAGGACTATCCGAATCCCGGCGCATCCAATGTCACATTCTATTTAAACGCCGGTGCGCCGGGCAAAGGGGCTCTGACCACGACGAAGCCCTCGAAACAGGGCAAGGAAACGTTGGTTGATAATTTTTCGTTTTCGGGTTCAATGCTTGCCCAGGCCGAAATCACCGAGCATCGGCTGCTTTATGTGACGCCAAAATTTAGCAAGCCGGTACATATCTCCGGAACGGCGAAAATAAAGATCAGGCTTGCCAGCAGCAAGCCCGCTGCTAATCTCTCAGTCTGGCTAGTTTCTCTACCTTGGACACGCGGGAATCGGAGAAGACCGGCAAAGATCACAGACAATATCATCACGCGCGGCTGGGCAGATCCTCAGAATTATCGTTCGTTGCGGAAGGGCGAGCCGCTAAAGAAGGGCAAGTTTTACGAAATGTCTTTCGAACTCGAGCCGGATGACCAGATAATTCCGGCCGGGCAGCAGATCGGTCTGATGATCTTTTCGAGCGATAAGGAGTTCACTCTTCACCCGGATCCGGGGACGAAACTGACGGTTGATTTGGATGGGACGAGTATCTCGGTTCCGGTTGTGGGCGGCACGGCAGCATTAGCAAATTGACGGAAAGGTTGGCCGGCGGTCATCATGAGGGGTTTTCTCGACGCTCGTTGTGGTAATCGTTGAAGTTTTTGATGACATAGTTATGAGCCAAGACTACATTGTTTTTGACCCAACAGATTTGGAGACCCCCGCTAAGGAAGATTTGATCGAATGGATCAATTCACTGGTCGGCGATGGAAAGGAGGATTCGTTTGATCAGGCGACCAAAAGCATCGTCGAGATAGTTGCTTGGGCTGGCGAAAAATTCGGCGCGGGTGTCAATGAGGGTTCAAACTGGACCTCCTGGCCGCCGACACTGCTGGCAGGAGGGCGTCACTGCACGTTCAATCTGGACTTTGGAGCCGACGCGATGACGTTCATGATGCTTCTTAGCGATCAGTGCAAACGTCTTAAACTGGTCATGATCGATCCCTCCGGCCGAGAGCCGTTTATGACGATTCCCTCGGGAGGCGGTCTGCTGGACTGATCTCAAATTTCGGCCGATGTGGTTACCCAGTAGAGACTCTCTCTAAAAGGCTTAAATGCAATGAGTTAACCGGACAGCCGAGTCGCGGTGTCTGATGAGTTTCAAGGTCGACGAAGGACAATTTTATGAGCGTAGCTTACTTTATTGTTTAGGATAAGGAAGCCGTAGACTTCGATACTTACGTTAATGGCAAGGCTATCGCGAATGCATTCGACGAACTTATCGAGTTCTGCAATAAGCATGAATTGAAGACAATCGAAGACTTCTTTAGCCAGGATGCCAGCGACTTTGTAGGTGATATTGAACTGCCCGAGCAGGAAATACTATGGATTGATGCGCAGCAAGGTATCGATTGGGCTTCCGCCCTTATTGAAAAATTAAAGTCTGAAAAGCCGCAATTTCCAGCCGGTTCCGTGATTGAAGATTTAGAGGAAGCTCTTGAAGTTTTTGCTAAAACTAAAAAGATCAACGCAAAATGGCATTTCGAGCTCGACTTCTGATGCAATCGAGAGTCTCTCGGATGCAACTCAATCTGCGATGATCTCCAAATAAACATGTCCAAAGGTCCGGCTAAACTCAGCGTTTTAACAGCGACCTCGCTTGTAATTGCTTCGATGATCGGAACCGGGGTCT
>JABDJV010000093.1 GCA_013003295.1 Pyrinomonadaceae bacterium
GGTAAAAAGAAGTAGGTTTCGACGCGCCGATTATTATGGGAATACAACTTCCATTGGGCCCCTAACATCAAATGTTTTGTTATAATCACTTGTGAATCTTACTTACCGGGATAAAAGCAGAGCGTTAACGAATAAATTTATGAAACACATCGCATTGCTAGCTTCAGTTCTTTTGCTTGGCCTAAGCGGCGTCTATGCTCAAAAAGGTATCGATAAGCAGACCGACAAAGTTAAGGACAATTCTAATGTTACCCGCGTTGGAAATGATGTTCGGCGCTCATGGAGCTTTGGGAAGGGTAAGACCAAGATTCGGAAGCTGTTGCCAAACCCCTACGAGCTGAATTCGAGAAAGGATCAACTCATTGAGACCATCGTCAGAGTGCTTAAAAACAACAAAATGATCGTCGACGAGTCTGCGTCGCGATTCCAGGACGGCATGATCATCACCCAGCCCTTTATTTTCGTAAAGGGATCGATACTTACTAAAAATGAACTCAACCGCTACGCTGTGATATCAGACGCAGACACTGTCTGGACCCGCGGGCGCTATTCGTTGACCATAGATGTGGAATCACTTGATGGAATCAGGAACAACGTCGCGGTGAACGCAAAAGTCGAAGGACGCTCTGAGAACGGTATCTTCTCAGAATGGTCGACTTTGGAGAGTACTGGAATCGCCGAAGATGAATTTTTGGCACAGCTCGTAAACGACCTGACCGGCGGACTACCCGATGAAGAGCGTAAGCCGTAGACCGCTGTTATAGCGAGTAATTAAATGAGAAATTTTCTGATCAAAAGTTTTATTCTTGCAGTTGTTGCGGCATTTTCGGCACTCGCGGTGAGCGCCCAGATTCCGGGCGTCGACAACCGCAGGGAGCCGCTTCCTGACAGCATTAAGGAACGACTCGTAAAACTTAGAATAGAGGACGAAAAGAAAGAGCATGCACGACTTCTCAAACGAAGCGAAGAAGTGGCCGAGCTTTCTGAAGAAATTCAGACCTCCTATGTCAAAAACAAGTCGTTGACGTCTACAGATAGAAAAAAGTTGGACCGGGTCGAGCGGCTGTTGAAAAAGATCCGGAGGGAGCTTCGCGCCGGCAAGGATAAAGATGCCGATCGAGAGAAGAAGCCCAACTCCATGAATGACGCCCTATCAAATCTGCGCGAAAACACTTTGAAGTTGTATGAGGAAGTGAAGAAAACGAGCAGGCACAGCATCTCTGTCGTTGCAATTCAAAGCTCCAACGCTGTTTGGAAATTGGTTAAGTTTATTCGTTTCAAGAAATAACCCGTTTTTCGCAACATGTCTCCTTTCAAGCACAACGATAACGATTTCTATCGATTCTCCTATTTTCTCCTGCTATTAATACAATTCATTGCTCTGACTTCACAAAGCGAGGTATTCGCTCAAAACGAAGACGAGATAATCGATGTGGACTCATCGATCGTAATTCTTAACGCGACGATTACCGATAAGGATGGAAAACCCGCGTCCGGTCTCGATAGATCTCGATTTGAGGTCCTTGAGAACGGGGTAAAACAGGAAGTGGCCTTCTTCGAAACTCAAGAGAGTCCGTTTTCCGCCGTGATACTGATCGATACGTCGGGGAGTATGGAGCAGAGGGTAAGTCTTGCCCGTTCCGCTGCGATTACATTTCTGGATAAACTCAGGCCGGATGATAATGTCGCCATCTATAACTTTGATTCCAAGGTCTCCATGGTCCAGGATTTCTCAAACCTGCGCGATCTGCATCACCGGGCTTTTAATCTTGAGGCGACCGGATGGACCGCATTGAATGATGCAATTTTCAAGGCGGCAGAAGTGCTGGAAAAACGAAAAGAAAAAAGACGGGCGATCATCGTATTGTCAGATGGAGCCGACACACGGAGTAAGCATTCGAGCAGCAGAGCATTGAAAACTGCCCTTAACGCAAATGCGACGATTTACACGGTAGACATGTCAGCGATAAATACCGGCGGGCCGAAGCGGAGGCAAAACCAGGGGGCACTAAAAAACTTTGCAAAAAAGAGCGGAGGTGTATTCGTTAAAACACCGGGCGGGCGACAGATGCGAACGGCCTTTTCAAACATAGTCAAAGAGTTGGGAGTTCAATATACTCTCGGGTACTATCCTTCCAACCCGAAAAAAGACGGCAAATGGCGAAAGATCAAATTGAATGTCACCGGGAATGGCCTGACCGTTCGAACCCGGGAGGGCTACAATGCCGGGAAGAACTAAAAGGCAGACTGAAATTCGAAGAAAAAATCAGTTGCGACACGGCAAAATTGCCTATATAGAACTACAAAATAAACAAACGTAATTGCACCTGGTAATCGCCAGAAAATTTTCAGCGCATCTTCACTTAACATTGGATAACGCTAATTTGAAAACCAGATCATTAGTATCCATTTTGATCTAAGATTTAGTTAGTCGATTTCCATCGAGCCCCGGTTCGCCCGTCATCGAAGATGGCGTAGTGTTTAGCCCCGTATGCTGCGCAACCGGAATGGCGGCTAATTCAAGAATAAAATGAAGCCCTGAAGCCCCGGTTTCCCGGTCATCGAAGATGACGATGGACGCGATTCGTGATTCGCCCAGATGTGCTACTTAGTGTCGGTAGCCCGACTGTGAGGGAGTGGCTTTACACCAAAGATCCCGGATCATCGCAAATCATTTTTCAGATCATCGTCTTGGAAGTCCGCCCTCATGAATAGGAGATCGGGACAAATAGGTCGTCTGGACGCAATTCGTGATTCGCCATTTGGCCGAGTCCCGTTTTACCCCCTTGCTGACGCGCGGGGTTCTGACGCTTGTTTTCTGACTTCTGTCTTCTGACTCCTGACTCCTAGCCCCCTGCTCACGCGCGGGGTTCTGACTTCTGTCTTCTGACTCCCGTCTCCTGACTCCTGACTCCTGTCTTTTGACTTCTACCCCCTTGCTACGCGCGGGGTTCTGCAATTCGCTCCGATTCGCGGCTGTCGGCCGTCATCGAAGATGACGATAGCGTTTAGCCCCGTATCGAGCGCAGGCGGAATGCGGGGTTAAAGTCAATATTGGAATCACGCCCTGTAGGGGCGGCAGATGTCTCGAGAGCGGCGATCGTTCGCAAGACATCAATTAATTCACAGGAATCAGGTGGTAAGTTTCCGGATCATCGCAAATCATTTCAGATCATCTTCGTGGAAGCCCGCCCTTATGGTTGGGCTACTGACACGCAATCAAAAACTGGAAACCGGCATTAAATCGCTTCGCGGTCGAGTTTTAGCAGCAATTGGCCATCCATTTGTCGAAAAACGCGTTTACACGGAAACGTTTCAGCGTCACAAAAGGCGGATCAACTGGAGTTGACCCGCCTTCCTGAATTACGACTTCTTACCGGACCATTTAGTCCAAAACAAATGTAACGATCATCATGACGTTATATTCAGCCACCTGGCCGTCGTTGATACTAACCTTTTGCTCTTTTATCCAGGCGCCTTTGACGTTTTTGATCGTCTCCGATGCTTTTGCAATTCCCTTCTTGATCGCGTCTTCAAAGCTCACTTCCGACGTTGAGGTCAATTCTATATTTTTTGCTACTGACATATCTTTTATCTCCTTTTATAACTTAGTTTTATTACGTAAATTATCTTGATGTCTTTCAAACGAATAATCCACAAGCGAGTCTATCACACTCGAAAAATCTCTTCCTGATCCGGCCCACATCTTTGGAAAACCCGAAGCCTCGGTCAGGCCCGGAATCGTATTCACCTCGTTGATCAGCAAAGCGCCGGTGTCGTTTCGCAAAAAGAAATCAACCCGGGCAAAGCCTGCGCCGTCGATCGCCTTATATGCGTCGATGCTCATGCTTTTAATTTTCTTTGTCAATTCCGGTGAGACCAGGGCAGGAACGACAAATTCGTTGTTGCCGGTACCCGAATACTTCTCTTTGTAATCGAGAAACTTATTCGCCTCATCATGGACGATATATTCGCCGGGCAGGCTCGCGAGCGGTTCGTCGTTTCCGATCACAGCGCATTCAATTTCGCGCATATCTAAATGCTCTTCGACGATGATCTTCCGGTCGTATTCCGCGGCAAGCTCGATTCCTTTTCGCAAGCTCTCCGAATCCGTCGCTTTGGTAACCCCAACCGAGGAACCCAAATTCGCCGGTTTTACAAAGCACGGGTAACCGAGTTTTGTTTCAACCTGGCTGATCGCCAGATTCTGATTATCCTCCCATTCATTTCGCAGAAACCAAACGTACTCACACTGCGGCAGGTCTGCGTCACGGAAAAGGGTCTTCATAACAACCTTATCCATGCCGGTCGATGACGCCAATACGCCGCAGCCGACGTACGGTATCCCCGACATTTCAAGCAGGCCCTGGATCGTTCCATCTTCACCGTATGTTCCGTGCATTACCGGAAATACGACATCTAAATTAAAAACCCGCTCCTCATCCTCTGCCCTTTCAAGACGAGTGATCCCCTGATACCCGGTATCGCCAAGCAATGCGATCTTATTCTTTGGAAAAAAACCGATCTGATCGGAAAAAAGCTCCTGAGTATCCGCCGGAAGCAATTCGATCGACTCAACCGGATTGAGCCAGTTTCCCTCAGAGGAGATCGCGATCGGAACGACTTGATATTTATCCCTGTTGATCTCGCGAATCACCGTATTGGCAGACCTTATCGAGATCTCATGTTCTCCCGACCGGCCGCCAAAAATAATTCCAATATTGATCTTTTTCATAGTCTATAGAATCGCGTTTCCTAAGGCGGAGAGTATCAATTCGCCTGCGAGTTTCGAGGTAATATTGCTTCGGTCAAGCATTGGGTTTACTTCAACAATCTCAAATGAACGCATGCCGCCTTTTTCGGCGATGATCTCAAGCCCTAAATGCGCCTCGCGGTAGGTCATACCGCCTCTGACGAGGGTTCCGGAACCTGGAGCGAATCGCGGATCGATAACATCGACGTCAAAGGTCACCGCATATCCGGCTTCAGCCCGGGACGCGATCGCAATTGCGTCCTCGATACACCCAAGCATCCCGCGCCGGTCGATGTCGCTCATGGTAAAACAGTTGTCGCGCATACCGAGCTCATGGATCGTCCGCTTTTCACCAATATCCAGGTCCCTGGCACCGATATGCGCGCAATATTCAGGCTTTATCTTCGGCGCAAAACCCCCAAGGTTAACCATTTTCTCTTCGCCCTTTCCGAGCAAAGTTGCGAGCGGCATTCCGTGGGTATTTCCGCTGGGAGATGTCTCCGGCGTGTTCATATCCGCATGGGCGTCAAACCAAATCAGCCCGATTTCTTCATCCTGCTCGCGAAAATGACTCGAAACTCCGGAAAACGTTCCGGCCGCTATTGAATGGTCACCGCCAAGGATCACGGGGATCTTGTTATCCGACAGTATTTCCTTTACGGCAGTGGTCATGTTCTTTGACGACTCGTAGATTTCCGCAATATATTTCGGGTTATCTTTTTCTTCAGCAGGCTTGGTCGGCTTAATTATCTCAACGTCGCCATGATCTTCCACTTCATATCCAAGGGTTTGAATATGATCGATCAAATGATTCCCGCGAAATGTCGTCAGACGAATCGCCGTAGCACCCAATTCGCTCCCGACTGTTCCTGCTCCAAAGCCTAGCGGAACGCCCAGAATTCCGACCTTTTTTCCACGCCCTGGAAAGTGTTTTTCCTCAAATCCCATAATTTCTTTTGTTATCAGCGACGATGCAGCAATTATATATAACTCCTGCAATCCCTAATTATCTTCACCAAAGCCTTCGACGAATATTCGCTCGACCCGTTCGAGGGCCTCCTTTTCATCGATCCCATTTGTCTCGATCTTTAACTCGGATCCCTGCGAGGCACATAGTGTTAAAAGACACAATATCGATTTCGCGTCAACCGAATTATGATTCTTTTCATTAGTGACAATTATTTCACTCTGAAATTCCTCGGCGATCTTAACAAGTTTCGCCGCAGCCCTCGCGTGAAGACCCAGCCGGTTTACTATTTTTACCCGCCGTTCAAGCATCCTTCTTTAATTTTTGCGGTACAAGAAGCTCGCTCGCCGAATATATAGATTCCTTTCCCTGCTCCTCGATCGCGGCCGCCATTTCCGTTAGCGAAAGCTCCTCTGTTTGCGATGCGAGGCGTATCACCATTGGGAGATTCACACCGGTGACAACTTCTACCTTATCCTTCTCAATAAACATCGCTGAGATATTTGTTGGAGTTCCGCCAAACATATCGGTCAGAAGCAGCACGCCTTTTTCACCTGATACTTCCTCGATCGCCCGCTCAATTTCATTCTGAGCCGCCTCCACGTTGTCATGCCATCCGATTGAAACCGATCTGATATGAGTCAATTCGCCGACGACCTGTTCGGCAGCCGCAAGCAATTCGTTCGCAAGCTGTCCGTGTGAAACTATTACGCCACCAATTCTATTCATAATTCCTTTATATCTTTACTTTTCTATATCCCGGTGCACGACCGAAACATTAAAACCGTCCTCCTGCAATTCTGCCCCGATCTTGTTAGCGGACATAACCGAGCGATGCCTTCCGCCGGTGCAGCCAATTCCGATCGTCAGATACGACTTCCCTTCGCGCTTATATAACGGCAAAAGGTATCGCAGTAAATCGGTAAAGCGGCCCGTAGTTTCGGCAACTTCTTCCTGATTTTCAAGAAACTCGATTACCTTCGGATCGGTCCCGGGTAAGTCCTTCAGGTCCTTTTCAAAATACGGATTTGGCAAATGCCTGACGTCAAACATCAGATCGACCTCTCTGAGAAGTCCATGCTTATGTCCGAAACTAACGATCTGGACCTGAAGCTGGATACCTTCATCAACCGCACCAAAGCGTTTGATCAACATCCTCCGAAGTGTATGTACCGTGTGCTCGGATGTATCAATAATAAGGTCTGCCGCCTCGCGAACCTCCTTGATCGCCTCGCGTTCGGCCCGAATCGCCTCCAAAACCCCCTTTCCCTCACCAAGATCAGCCGGATGCGGCCGTCTCGTTTCGCTGAACCGCCTCTGCAATATTTTGTCCGAGGCCTCAAAGAACAGTATGAACGGCGAAAGATTCTTATTTTCGAGCTTTTTGAGTTCGTTAGGAAAGTCCGAAAGAAAATGACGTTCGCGAATATTTATTACAAGGGCGGCTTTCTCAATTGCAATGATATCCTCTGAGTTTGGTTTTAGAAGTCGAGCAAATGTCGAAAGCAATGTTATCGGCAAATTGTCGACGCAAAAATAGCCAAGGTCTTCAAACGCATTTGTCGCCGACGACATCCCGGAACCGCTTAATCCAGTTATGATTATGAAGTTTTGAAGAGTCTCGGGCGTCGCCTTATTACTTGGCATAGATCGTTTTATATTCTAGAAGTCGGGGGTTTTTGCCGCTACGCCTGATCGGGCTTGACTACGGCTGAATAAGTCCGAGGTTTCCGTCCTTTCGCTTATACATTACCGAAACACGCTCATTGCTCGCATCACGAAAGACCAGAAAATAATCGCCATCTTCCTCAAGGCGGATCGCGGCTTCCTCTGTTGACATCGGTTTCGTCTCGTAACTGTCCTCGTTAATTATCGAAGGTTCGGACGATTCGGGAACAACCTCCTCCAATACTGGCGCCACCTCACTTGCCGGTTTTGCTTTGTGAGATTTGTCGATGATCTTGTTCTTTAATCTTAAGGCCTGCTTTTCGATCTTTTGGATCGTCTGTGACAGCGATTGGTACATGTCCTTGACCGTTGAGGTTGCCGTGAGCACTTGATTTCTCCATTTGACGATAATTTCGGAACGGTGCTGCTCCCGCTCAACTTCAATAATCACGTGAGCATGATTG
>JABDJV010000461.1 GCA_013003295.1 Pyrinomonadaceae bacterium
TCAACTTGCCGGACATGTCTGAAATACTGATAAAGTCCGATGAGGTTTCGAGGATGTCGAGAATTCGGTTTTGGGTTTCTTTGAATTCCGCTTTCTCGGTGATATCGATTCCGGTTGCAACGATGAATTCCGTTCCGTCGTCGTCCTTAATAACCGAATTACGCCACGATATTAGTCTGAGGCTCTCGGTTTTGGTGATCCAGTGATTGATATATTCTTTATCGAACAGATCGTCATCAAGCTTTCGATGGGTCAATTTTATTGCCGCTGCTTCTTCCGGTGGAATCAGCATGTTCCAATAAATTCGGCCCTTCACCTCTTCGAGATCATATCCCGAGGTTTCCACACATGCCCGGTTGAATTTAACGATCCTGCCTTCAAGATCCACGACCATTACCAGCAGATTACTTGCCTCGACGATCGTTGAAACAAAATCCTTTTCCTGTTTAAGAGCGTCCAATGCAAGTTTGCGCTCGGTAACATTCCTGACGATGTGCGAGGCGCCGATTATCTTTCCGTCACTATCCTGAAGGGGATTATAGGTGACCTCGTAGAAAAACGGTTTGTCGTTCTGGTCCAAAAATCGCTCACTGGCCGTAAACCGCTCACCGGAGAGAGCTCTTTCCCAGAGCGCCTTTGATTTTTCACCTTCTTCAGGGAAATCTTCCATCATCTCGAGAAGATTTGTTCCGATCTCAATTTCGGCACCGAATAGCCGTTTGACGTCATCCTTGTAGGCCTCATTAAACGAAATAAAATTGTAGTCAGAGTCGATCGCTGAGATCAGGTCGGTCGTGCCTTCGATGATCCCGTTTAGTTTGCTGCTGCTTTTTACCAGCTCATCATGAACCTTGTGCAGCTCGCTTTTTGTTTGTTCGCGTTTGTTGATCTCATTCTGAAGGATCTCGTTTGTCTGCTGGATAGCTTTTGCATTCAGCCGTGATTTTCTGAGAAGGAACAGAGTCCAACAGAGAAGGATCGTAACAACCGCGCCGATCAGCAAAGTGACCTCAAACATCCGATCTTCCTCGTAAGTCGCGGCGCCTAGTCCGCCAAATGTCTTTCCGTCAGAAGATAAAAAAGATCCTGGGATCAACGAAAGGGAATCTGCCTGCAGGCCGATAACGACCCCCAGAAAGAGTATCGCCCCTACGCCAACAAAAATCAGCACAAAGGTTACGGTTAAATTCAGATACTTTTTGACTGGTGTTGATCCCATTAATTCAGGCTTATAACGTGATTGGAACTTTTCGTTCGGTGGTAAGGGCCGAATCGAAAATGAGGAAAAATACTTTCAGAGTTTATAGCGGAAGTCGTGCGTAGGATATATTTATCCTATGTTTAACATTGTAAAAGAAAGTTAAACCCTTTGCAAGATTTATTTTACGGGTGGGACCGCGAACTAATTCCTGGCGAAATTGCTTTTTCGGGGATTGCAGTGCAAAGGCCGACCGGTGGTTTGCTATTTTCCGGAAGTGTGGGGTTTTATGATCCGTACGGTTGTACTAAATTGAAGGCGTGGGAGGTCTGCTATTTGAATGGACGATTCACCTAAACTGTTCCAAAAACCTGACATCGTTTTCAAACATCAGACGGATATCATCAAGCGAGTACATCAGTGCGCACATGCGTTCCAACCCGAATCCAAAGGCGAATCCCGAGTATTCTTTATGGTCAACTCCGCAGTTTTTCAAAACATTCGGGTGGACCATTCCGCATCCGCCCAGTTCGATCCAGCCAGAGCCGCGGCAGGTTCCGCATTTTCCGCGTTCAAATTCACCGGTGCCGTCACACTTAAAGCATGAAAAATCAAATTCAGCGCTTGGCTCAGTAAAAGGGAAGTAGCTTGGCCGAAAACGCGTTTTGGTTTCCTTTCCGTACATACGGCGCAGCCATTCTGAAACCGTGCCCTTTAAATGGGCCATCGTAATGCCCTTATCGACACACAGGCCTTCGATCTGATGAAACATCGGAGTATGGGTCTGGTCAGGGGTATCACGACGGAAAACGCGGCCGGGCGCGATCACTCTTAAGGGTACGCCCCGCCTTTCCATTGCGCGTATCTGAACGGTTGAAGTTTGCGAACGAAGAGCGAATCCGTCAGTTGTATAAAACGTATCCTGAGATTCCCGCGCCGGATGGTTTTCCGGAATGTTTAGCGCGTCAAAATTATAGTAGTCGGTCTCGATCTCGCGATCATCCTCAATCGCATATCCCATCGAGACGAATATGTCTTCGATCTTCTGACGCAGGAGCGTAATCGGGTGCAGATGACCGGGTCGTGGCCGGCGGCCCGGAATTGTCACGTCGATCTTCTCGCGCTCCAATTTTGCCTTCTGTATCCGGCTTTTTAGACTCGCCTCAGCATCTTCGATCTTATTTTCAATGGTTTTTCCAACCGACTGAACAAATTTCCCAAATTCTGCGCGCTGGTCCGGAGCAACCTTTCCGATCAGCTTCTTGGCCCCGGAAAGCGGGCTTTTTTTACCAGTATGTTTTACGCGCAGTTCATTTAGCTCTTTCTGAAGTTTTTCAAGCGCGGACAAACCCAAACCCTCGAATTTCGACTTTACCGAGCCCGACAGCCCTTCAAACTCGCGTTCGAAGATCTCCTTAATTTTCTCTATTTCACGTTTCTCGTCCGACATAGAATCCGATAAAAGGGCCACTCATCAGGCTCGCCCGATTGCCCAAACCAATTGCGGCTCCAGCCGGGGTTTATTAGACTGGAGCCGCAAAAGAATAATGTGAAAAAGATGCTAGGCAGCGGCTTTTTGCTTGTTCTCCAGCGCGTCTTTTGCCTTTCCGGCAATCGTTTCAAATGCTTCCGGTTGTTTAACCGCAAGATCCGCAAGGATCTTTCTATCCAACTCGATCTCGGCGAGTTTCATGCCGTGCATAAACTGCGAATAATTCATTCCGTGCTGGCGGGCCGCCGCGTTGATACGGACGATCCAAAGTCTTCTGAAATCACGTTTCTTACGTTTCCTGCCGACGTAGGAATACTGAAGTGCTTTATCGACCGATTCCTTCGCCGAACGATAAAGCTTCGATTTTGTTCCTCTATAACCCTTTGCTCTACTTAATATCTTTTTACGTTTGTTAAGACGACTATTACCACGTTTTACTCTTGGCATAATTTCACGCTCCTTTCAATTCGTTTGAAAGGCAAAAAATAGAATAACTATTATCTTCTCAAATCCTAAACTATTACTTTTACCTTTATCCGTTAAATCTTGTGTTTAAATTACTTGCGACCATACGGAAGCATCTCTTCAACCAATTTCTGGTCTGCTTTTGAGACCAATGTGTCGATATCCAAATTTCTTTTCCGCTTGGTCGTTTTCTTCGTCAATATATGACGCGCATGCGATTTTCCGCGTTTAAATTTGCCTGTTGCGGTCTTTCGAAAACGCTTCTGTGCGCCTTTATGTGTTTTTAGTTTTGGCATTTTTCTTCTTCCTTATTCTTTAACTTTATTAAAATCTTTTTCTCAACTATTTATTCTCTTTTATCGGTACGAGGATAATAAACATCTGATACCCTTCCATCTTTGGCCTGACTTCGACCTCTGCAATATCTTCCAGGTCATCACGAAGCCGCGCCAGCATATCAGCTCCAAGCTCACGGTGAGACATTTCTCTTCCCCTGAAAGCTATCGTTGCGCGAACCTTGTCGCCATCTTCTATCCAACCTCGCGCCCGCTCCATACGATATTGATAATCGTGATCGTCTGTACCAGGCCGGAACTTGATCTCTTTCACCTGTACGGTAGTCTGCTTCTTCTTAGCTTCCTGCTTCTTTTTCTTTTCTTCATACAGGAACTTACCGTAATCAATAATCTTGCAAACCGGAGGTCTCGCTTTTGGTGCGATCTCCACCAGATCCAGCCCAATTTCCCGGGCTTTTTGTACGGCATCACGCGTGTCCATAACGCCGAGCTGCTCTCCATCGTGATTGATCACACGAACGGCAGGAATCCTTATTCTTTCATTCGTCCTATGTTTTGGTCCTCGAAAGCGTTTACCACGATTTCGGTTAAATCTTCTTCCTATTTTGCACCTCCATAAGTTAGTTAACTGAGTTTGCCTAGTTGGCTAATGTTTGCTGAGTTTGCCGAGTTGACTGAAAGTTTACTGAGTTAGTCGTAAAACATTGCGAGTCGTCAATAAGACTTAAAACCATAAAGATACAAACTCTGCCAACTCACTAAACCCAGTCAACTCGGCAAACTCACTAAACCCGGTCGACTCGGCAAACTCAGTAAACCCGGTCAACTCGGCAAACTCACTAAACCCAGTCAACTCGGCAAACTCACTAAACCCGGTCAACTCGGCAAACCCAGTCAACTCAGTCAACTATTCCTAAGCGCCCGCGTTTCTTTTAGCTTGCGAGCTTTTTCAATAAATTCTTCGAGCGAAACCGCCCCGAGATCGCCCTCTGTGCGGTCGCGAACCGCAACCTTGTTTTCTTCAAGCTCTTTATCGCCCAAAATAAGCATAAACGGAACTTTTTGAAGAGTTGCTTCGCGAATCTTAGCGCCGATTTTATCACTTCTTGAGTTTAATTCAACGCGGAATCCGGCTTGTTTTAGATCGTTTGCAACGTTTTGAGCATACTCGTTGATCCGATCAGTGATCGGCAGCACGGCGATCTGCACAGGCGCCAGCCAAAAGGGAAATGCACCAGCAAAGTGCTCAACCAATACGCCAAAAAATCTCTCTACCGACCCAAACAATGCCCTGTGGACCATGACCGGGCGGTGGACATCATTATCGTCACCCTTATATTCCAATCCAAACCGTTCCGGCAGGTTAAAATCAAATTGGACGGTTGTCAGCTGCCAAAATCGTCCGATCGAGTCTTCAACTTTAATATCAATTTTCGGCCCGTAAAATGCAGCTTCTCCTTCGATCCTTTCATACTCGATATCCCGCTTGTCCAAAGCCTTGATCAGCGCCGCCTCTGCATTTTTCCAGTCAGCATCCGAGCCTAGAAAGCCTTTATTTTCGGCACCTCCGCGCACGGAGAGTTCAACTTTATACTTCTCGAACCCAAAAGTTCTGAAAACATCGTAGGCAAAATCCACACAGCTTCCGATCTCATCGGTGATCTGCTCAGGTGTGCAGAAAATGTGTGCATCATCCTGGGTAAAACCGCGAACTCTTAGAAGACCGTGCAGAGTACCTGAAAGTTCAGCCCGGTAAACTGTTCCCAGCTCGGCATAACGGATCGGCAGGTCGCGATACGAACGCGGAAGCGACTTATATATCCCTATATGAAAAGGACAGTTCATCGGCCTCAAGCGAAATTCGGTCTCTTCGCCGTATTTTTCCGGCAGTCCCATCGGCTCAAAAAGCGCATCGGCATAGTTTTCTTCATGTCCGGAAGTCTGCCACAAGTTTCGTTTGGCTACGTGGGGCGTATATACCGTTCCGTAACCCCTTTTTACGAGCTCTTCACGAAGATAGTCTTCCATCTCGGTTCGAATTGCTCCGCCCTTTGGGTGCCAGAAAATAAAGCCCTGACCGTATTCGTCTTCGATCGAGAATAGGTCCAATTCTTGTCCCAATTTTCGATGATCCCGCT
>JABDJV010000479.1 GCA_013003295.1 Pyrinomonadaceae bacterium
ACAATGGTCCGCTCGCGCATACCGCCCAGTTGGGCCATCGAGATATGTTCGATCTCTGCACCTTCCCGCGGGAACAATATGTGCTCATAGATCTCATCGGTAAAACAAATAGCGTCGTACTCTTTGCATAGATCCGCGATAAAATTCATCTCTTCCATCGAGAAGACCTTGCCGGTTGGGTTATTTGGATTGCATAAGATTATTGCCTTTGTTTTTTCATTAAATGCCGATCGCAATTCCTCCTTGTCGAAATTCCATCCATCTTCGGAGTATTTAAGGGCGACATGCACTGGTTTTGCGTCAGACAAGATCGCGTCAGGAGCATAATTTTCATAAAAGGGTTCGAATACGATCACTTCTTCGCCTTCATCAACCGTCGCCATCATCCCGGCGATCATTCCCTCGGTTGAGCCGCACGTCACCGTAATTTCCGTTTCGGGATCGATATCGAGACCCAGAAACCACTTGGTTTTTTCCACGATCGCGTCGCGGAAATCCTTTGTTCCCCAGGTTATCGCGTATTGATTGAAGTCTTCGGCGATCGCTTCCTGCGCCTTTTGCTTTATGTCTTCCGGTGCGGGGAAATCCGGAAATCCCTGCGATAGATTTACCGCATTGTATTTCATCGCTTCGCGGGTCATTTCACGTATAACTGATTCCGCAAAACTCGCAGCTTTTTTTGATATTCGGTTTTTTGAAATTCTTGGTTGGGTCATAGGAGAATTTAACCACAGATCCATTCAGATTGAAAAACTTTTCGCTTCCGAATTTTACTCCCACTCGATCGTTGCCGGCGGTTTTGAAGAGATGTCATAAACTACGCGGTTCACACCACGAATTTCCGACGTGATCCGTGACGAAACTTTTGCCAGGAAATCGTGCGGGAGACGTGCCCAATCGGCGGTCATTCCATCGGTCGATGTAATTGCGCGGAGGGCGATCGTCTTTTCATATGTGCGAAAATCGCCCATTACGCCAACCGACTGAATCGGGAGAAGCACCGCAAAGGCTTGCCAGGTTTCTTCGTACAGATCGCCCGATTTTAATTCTTCGATGAAGATCCTGTCGACCTTTTGTAGCAGCTCGACCTTTTCGGGGGTGATATCGCCAAGGATCCTAACGGCCAGGCCCGGGCCCGGGAATGGATGCCGGCCGAGAATCTCATCGGGTATATCCAGGTCTTTTCCAATTAGGCGTACTTCGTCTTTAAACAGTTCACGCAGGGGCTCGACCAGTTTGAGCTTCATTTTCTCCGGCAGGCCGCCAACGTTGTGATGGGTCTTTATCGTGACCGACGAACCCCGTAGAGATACCGATTCGATCACATCCGGATAGAGAGTGCCCTGCACGAGATACTTTACCTTGCCGATCTTTTTCGCCTCGGCGTCGAATACGTCGATAAATTTCCGTCCGATGATCTTGCGCTTTTCTTCCGGGTCGGTGACGCCTTTTAGCTCTTTGTAAAACTCCTTGCTGGCATCGACCCCGATAACATTCAGGTTCAGTTTGTTTTCGTAGAGCCGCAGAGTGTCTTCGAATTCGCGTTGGCGAAGGAGGCCATTATTTACAAAAATACAAGTTTGCCGATCGCCAACAGCTTTTTGAACAAGTGCTGCTGCAACCGTTGAATCAACGCCGCCAGAAAGCCCGCAAACGACATTCCCGGTTTTTCCGACCGTCGATTCTATCTTTTCTACTTCTTCCTCGATAAATTGCGCCGGGGTCCAGTCGCCTTTGCATCCGCAGACGTTGAACAGGAAATTTCTCAGGATCTCTTTGCCCTTCGGCGTGTGTGAAACCTCCGGATGAAACTGGAGGGCAAAAATCCGGCGTTCCGGGCTTTCGATAGCGGTGATGCTCTCGCCGGAGGTTGCCGTTTTATGAAAACCTTCCGGTATCTCAACCACGTGATCCCCATGACTCATCCAAACGTCGAGTTCCTCCGGCATGTCTTTAAACATCTCGGTTTTTCCGCTAAGCCGCTTCAAATTTGCATGTCCGTATTCCCTTTGAACGGCGGGTTCAAGTTCTCCGCCAAGATCGACCGCGATCAGCTGCATTCCGTAACAGATTCCCAGGATCGGCGAATCCAGATCATCATAAAAACTTTCAGAAACCCGCGGTGCGTCTTTGTCCGTTACGCTTGAAGGCCCTCCCGAGAGAATGACGCCCTTTGGATTCATTTCGGCAATTTTCTCGGTGGATAAATGAAACGGATGTATTTCGCAGTAAACGCCTTGCTCGCGTACGCGCCGGGCGATCAACTGAGTATATTGAGAACCAAAATCGAGAATTAAAATGAGCTCGTGTTGCAATGTAAGATTTCTCCGTCGGTGTTTGAAAAACAGCATTATAACTTTAGAAAGTTTTAGTGCGAAATCTAGATGTGTACATTTTATTCGTAAAAGATAAATCCCTTTGTTATATTCGTCTCAAAAGTTCTAAACATCATCGTTCACAATCAGGAAAACTCAAACATGGCAGAAAATCCGGCTACGATACCTTCCGATCCCGGCGAAAATATTTCAAAAAGCAAAATTTGGCAGGTGATCGGCGCGTCGAGTGCCGGGACGGTGATCGAGTGGTACGATTTTTACATTTTTGGGAGTCTTGCCGCGGTTATATCGCCGCTTTTTTATCCAAAGGGCAATGACACGCTTGCGCTCATTGCATATCTTTCAACATTTGCAGTTGGGTTTATAGTGCGGCCCTTTGGGGCTTTGTTTTTTGGACGAATCGGGGATCTGGTCGGGCGGAAATATGCCTTCCTGATAACGCTATTGCTGATGGGGGGCTCGACAGCAGCGGTGGGGTTTCTCCCGACATATGAAACCATCGGAATTATTGCGCCGATCGCTTTGATCCTTATACGAGTCTTGCAGGGTCTGGCACTTGGCGGAGAGTATGGCGGCGCGGCAATTTATGTTGCCGAGCATGTTCCGGATAGGAGCCGCGGATTCTATACAAGCTTTATCCAGATCACCGCCTCATTTGGCCTGCTCGTGTCCCTCGCCGTGATCCTGCTGATTCAAAGGACGATGACTGCCGAGGATTTTTCGAGTTGGGGCTGGCGGATCCCGTTTTTGCTATCAATAATTCTGGTTGGAATGTCGCTATACATACGTCTTAGGATGAAGGAATCGCCGATATTCGAGCATATCAAATCAACCGGAATGGCCTCAGCAAAACCGATCGTTGACGCATTTACGGACCCTGTAAATCGAAAGCGCCTTTTGATTTCGCTTTTTGGGGCAACGGCGGGACAAGGTGTGGTTTGGTACACGGGTCAGTTTTACGCCTTGTTTTATATGCAAACGATCCTCAAGATCGAACGCCAGACGGCCGCATCGATCATCGCATTTGCGATAATTCTGGCGCTGCCGCTTTTTGTCGCCTTTGGCGCTCTATCGGACCGGGTCGGGAGGCGGCGAATCATGATGGCCGGATGCCTGCTGGCGGTTCTTGCCTATTACCCGATCTATCAGGGCATGGTTCATTACGCAGGAAATGACGTTGCCGCAATTGAGTCAACATCTGACGCGGTTACGGGAAAACCGAAACTCTCGCCGGTGACATCTGAGGGAAAGGCAATTACAACTACGGCGCCGAATCCGAACGTACCAATGCTGACTCTTCTCGTTTTTTTGCAGATCGTATTTGTGACGATGGTCTATGCGCCGATCGCCGCATATCTGGTCGAGGCATTTCCGGCCAAGGTCCGGTATACTTCGCTGTCATTGCCTTATCACATCGGTAACGGGGTTTTTGGCGGGCTTTTGCCGACGATCGGTTTGATCGCCTGTGCCTGGACCGGAAATATTTACGCAGGTCTCTGGTATCCGATGATCGTCGCTTCTTTAACTTTTGTCATCGGTTCGCTCTACCTACCCGAAACGCACGGGCACAAGATCTGGGCAGAAGTTAACGATCAGCAGTCCTAGTCTTCCCTTATGCCCCTTTGCGCCTTCGCGGGAAATTGCTTTCGTGTAATAAAAGGTATTCCTTTTAACAAAGGGGATTCCCGCAAAGGCGCGAAGGACGCAAAGAAGAGGTTTTTTGAGCAATAATACAAACGCGACCACTATTCGCTTTCGGCAAACTCCTTGAAACTCTCAAGATTTTTCAGGGATTGCTTTCGAAACATGCCCGGCATCAGAAATCCCATGATCTTCATCGGAAACGAATTGAATTGAAATTCGTTTTTCGAGATCCAGCGGGTCGTGCCCATGTCTTCAGAAATAAATGTATTCTTGACGATATTGAAAACGCCGTCAGCTTCGTAGGTTCCTGTGAATTCATCCGGCAGGTTTTTCTTCGTGATCGTTTCGACCATTTCGATCTGCCGGCCATTCATATCAAATTTCAGTCTGGATTTTGCCCCCTCCTCTCCGGGGGTTCCGCTGAGGGGTTCGAAACTTTGCAGACCCTCCATCCACTTCGACATATTCTCCGTGCTATCAAAGAGCTCGATCACTTCATCGATCGGTTTATCGATCTCTATTTCAACGCTGTAGTTCATTTTTCGATCCTCGAAAACGAATTTGAAAAACTTCTACCCTAAAAACAGTTGATCACGCGTTTTCGCCTTCAGCAGTTTTTGTGATCGCTTCCTTGATGCGGGTAATGTCCCCGCCGAGGTTGCTGATCTTTTTGACGATCGTCTCGTAGCCGCGGTCAATATGGTATACGCGGTCGATCATTGTTTCACCTTCCGCGGCGAGTCCGGCCAATACAAGCGAGGCCGAGGCGCGGAGGTCCGAGGCCAAAACTTTTGCTCCGGTCAAAGCGGATTTGCCGGTAATGGTCGCTTGATTTCCATCGATCTCAATATCTGCTCCCATTCTATGCATTTCCGCGACGTGCATAAAACGATTTTCAAAGATAGTTTCGACAACCACCGAGGTTCCCTCAGCCTGCGTCATTAAAGCCATATATTGCGCCTGCATATCGGTCGGGAACTTTGGATGGGGCTGGGTTATTACATCTTTTGCGGTCAGGCCCTTGTCCGAACGTTTTACGTGGAGCGTGGTTTCGTCGAGCTGATCAATTTCAACACCGACTTCGGTCAGCTTTTCAATAACCGATTCGAGGTGTTTTGGTTGGCATTTCTTTATCGTTAGTTCGCCGTTGGTAATCGCGGCAGCAACGATAAATGTACCCGTTTCGATCCGGTCGGGTATGATCTCGTGCTCGGCTTCGCCTAATTCCTCAACACCCTCAATCGTCATCGTTGGTGTTCCGGCACCGGATATCTTCGCGCCCATTTTGTTGAGAAGCTCGGCCAGATCTTCGATCTCAGGTTCGCAGGCGGCATTACGCAGGGTGGTCGTGCCC
>JABDJV010000037.1 GCA_013003295.1 Pyrinomonadaceae bacterium
GTAATGAGCCGCATTGATGGCGCGGGTGGATATATATATGTACCGCGTGCGATGTATTCCTTCAAGATGTCGTTTTGGATCGTTCCTTTTACTTTCTCAAATGAGACATTCTGCTTCTTCGCAACCACCAGATATAAACACAGAAGCGTCGAAGCCGTTGCATTTATTGTCATCGAGGTCGAAACTTTGTCGAGCGGAATCCCATCAAAAAGCGTGAGCATGTCGTCTAAAGAGTCGATCGCTACGCCGACTTTTCCAACCTCGCCCGATGCAAGCGGATCATCGGAATCGAGGCCGATCTGGGTTGGAAGGTCAAACGCGACGCTCAATCCGGTAGTGCCGCTTTCAAGAAGATATTTGTAGCGCGTATTTGATTCTTCGGCGGTAGCAAAACCTGCATATTGACGCATCGTCCAAAACCGTCCGCGATACATCGATTCCCTCGCGCCGCGTGTAAAAGGGAATTCTCCCGGCGCGCCAAGATCTTCCTGATAGTCTACTTTTTCGGTGTTTTCAGGATTGAATTCATTAGGCAGTTCGATACCCGATGAAGTTTCGAATTTATCTCGTCTTTGCATGAGCTTAGATTAGCACGCGATACTAAAACCCGCACCTGAGTTTCGTTGGAATTGGGTTCAGGATTCTGCTATACAGATTAAAGAAAATGCTCCCCGACGATTGCGTTTCTGCCGGTAATGAGCAACCCGAAGTTTGTAAGATCAAAAGTCAGGCCTCGCCCTCGACCCAAACCTCGCCATCCGCGTAAACTTCTTTTTTCCATATCGGAACCGTGCTTTTTAATTCCTTGATCAGCCATTCGCAGGCTTCGAAAGCGGCGCGTCGATGTGGAGAGGCGACCGAGATAACAACGCTGGTTTCCCCGATCTCCAGCCGGCCGATTCGGTGAACGATTCCTATATTTGTTATCTCGAAATTTTCTTGAGCCCGTTGGATGAGCTTTTCCATCTCTTTCAGCGCCATCGGCTCGTAGGCTTCATAAACAAGGTGCTCGGTCTCACGCCCTTTTGTAAACTTTCGAACGTATCCATCCAAGGTCACGGTGGCACCGCATTCAGGAAGAATTATGCGACGAGCGATCTCGCCAACGTCGAGTGGGTCATTTGTAATCTCGTAAAAATCTTGTTCCATGAAACCGGAGTGTAAGCATCCCTGCTTGCAAGTTTGCCTACTCTGCAAACTAAGGTCTTTTTCATTTCGATCGCTGCCGCGGTCGCGCAAGCAAGGATGCTTGGGCTCCGACTCAACCGCCGCTCACGGCCGTAAAAATTGCCAACTCGTCGCCTTCCTTTATCTTTTCATCGCCGCTTGAATATTCTTGGTTGATTGAGAAAAGAAGTGACTTCTTATCGTGATGTTTAACCAGCGAAGGAAACTCGGCAAAGATCTGTTCGAGCACGTTCGCCGCAACGGCATCTTCCGTGATCTCTATCTCGGCCTGCCGCTTGCGCGTTAAATCTGCTGTCGCTCCGAAAAATAAAACCTTAACCTTCACCCAAAACCTCTTCCTTCAACGCGCGCTTTAAGATCTTTCCGGTTCCGCCAATCGGCAACTCATCGCGAAACTCAACCTCACGTGGGTATTTGTTCATCGCAAACTGGTCCTTGCACCAGTCAATAAACTCGTCTTCAGTTAACTCCGAACCCTGATTCCTCACAACAAAGGCCTTTATTTCCTCGCCCATTTTATCGTCCGGAACACCGATGATCGCTACAAGCGAAACGGCTTCGTGGGTCATGATCACTTCTTCGAGCTCTCGCGGATAGATGTTGTATCCGCCGCGAAGAATCATTTCCTTCTTACGGTCAACGATAGAAAGGATGCCTTTTTCGTCCATTATTCCGATGTCGCCCGAATGAAACCATCCGTTTCGCGTAGCCTCTTTAGTCGCCTCGGGGTTCTTATAGTAGCCCTTCATGATGTTGTGACCGCGCATCACTACCTCGCCCCGGGTTCCGCGCGGCACTTCCTGATCATCGTCGTCGACACACATTACCTCGACGCCAAACACCGATTGGCCGACGGTGCCCGGGATCGATTCAACATTTGGATGGTTAAATGTTGAGATTGGGGAAGTTTCGCTTAATCCATAGCCCTCGAGGATCCTGCAGCCAAACATTTCTTGAAATTCACGCATAACTTCGACCGGCATTGCAGCACCGCCCGAACTCAAGATCTCCATACTTTCTGCATAGGGTGCGACATCAATACCGTTTTCTTTAACATATTTGAGAATCGCCCAATACATGGTCGGTACACCGGTCCAGAAGTTTATCTTCTCAGTTTCAAAGGCTTCGAGTGCGGTTTGCGGCTCAAAACGCGGCTGAAGGACAATTCGATGGCCGGCAAACATTTGCGCATTCATCTGCGCGGTCATCCCCGTCGTGTGAAAAAGCGGCAGGGTGATCAGACAGGCTTTTTGTTTACCGTCAGAATAATTCAGTCCCGGAACGTGCAGATTGAATGCAACGACCGCATTCCAATAGATATTCGAATGGGTCAGTTCCGCGCCTTTCGGTGTGCCGGTCGTACCTGATGTGTAAAGAATGAGACAGGTATCATCGGGCGAAGTCGCAACCGTTTCATACTGATCAGTTTTATCAAATGTGATCTTTGTTAATGTCCGGTGACCTTCGATCGGTGATTTCATAGTCGGATCCTTGCACATCACAACCATGTGTTCGCACGAATCGACCTGATCAAAGGCTTCTTTCGCCATTTGCCCCATTGGCAGTTCCTCGGAGCCTTCAAAGACGAAGATCGCTTTCGCATCAGAATCTTCGAGATGATATTTGATCTCGCGCGGTTTGAAAAGAACGTTTAAAGGAACAACGACTGCGCCGGCCTTCAATATTCCGTAGTAAACGATCGGGAAATACGGGATATTCGGACAGCTCAGCGCAACCTTATCGCCTTTTCCAATTCCCAGATCACCAAGCGCTTGAGCGACCCTGTTTGAAAGGCTGTTCAGTGCGCCAAACGAAAGCCTGACCTCGCCAAAAACAACTGCTTCTTTTTTTGGGGTGAGTCGTGCGTGATGCTCGATGACTGAGGCTAGATTTAAACAAGTAGCCGCATGGTCCATAGGTATTCTCCTGCGAAATATAGTCTTAACTGACGGATAACAGATAGATTAACACAGCCTACAAGCCCCGAATGAAGCAAACGACTGGAGCACAGGCGTCCCGTCTATGCTCCAGTCGTTTTATTTTGAATATTTCTCGCGGATCTTTACGGCTCTTTCGAGACCGTCGACACGCTCGAGGATCTTTCGTTTTAGGTCAAGATCGAGTCCGGGGTTTTTAACGAGAAAATTATTTATCTTTTCGAGCGCATCAACACCTTTTTGCCCGCCGATAAATGATGCGACCCAACCATTTACAAAGAAGATCTTTCTGTTCTGTTTGTGATTTGGCAATTCTGCTAAGGCTTTTTCAAGGTATGGCAATGTCAATTTCGAATGTCGCGGTGAATTCCAAACTCTTGACGCGGCCTCGATCCAGCTCTCGGAGATCTCTTTGTTGTTAATAAAGTCGTTCCAGTATTTTGCCTTGTTTTCCTTAGTCGCGAAACCGGCCTTGGCAGCGTAAGCGTAACGCTTTGCCGCGTCGCCTTTTTCGGTTTTTTCTAGTTCGTCGAGAAGATTCGAGGCGTCTTTGTCGCCCAGAATTATCAATCTTTTAGCAATGTCGAATTTGTCCCTGGTCCGCAGCTTCGGTAGCCCAACCGCTAGGTCGGGCATTCTTTTCGAGGCTGGCGTAACCTTATCAGTATCTTTTCGGCCCTCCTTAACAGTCGGGCTACTGATACTTGATTTCAATAATTCCTTTAAAAGATTCCGCGATTTTTCACTTGTGGCCGCACTTAAAAAAGCACGATAGAAAGTGATTCTTTCGCCCTGAGTTTTCCCGGATCTCATTTTTTCTATCAGAAGTTTCTCTAATCGTGGTGCGATTTCTTTTTGGCGCGCGTCACTGAGGTAATAAGTGAAAGCCGTGTTTACGCGTCCAAGAATCGAACTGATCGTTGTCACATCCTCTTCAACATCGATGTTATTCAGCGCGAGATTGATATATTCCATCGGATCGAGTTCGGCAAATCTAACCGAGTCCCACAGCGCTCCCCACATCATCGAGCGCAGAAAATCATCCTTTTCGTCCTTAATATTTTCCAGCACATATTTTCTGCTTCGAAAATCGAGCAAAAAGATACCATACCCGTGATCATTGTAGTTTGGGAAAACCAGCTTTGGCGTGTTTGGTTTGAAGTTAGGATTCGACTGAATATCGACCCAGTATCTGGCAAAACCATTTTTTGGGTTTCTTGCCTTATTATTCAATGTGACCTCTTTCACCTCGGTTCGGTCAGAATCGAATTTCAAATACACTCTTGTCTTCATCTGCCAGAGGCTTTCTTCACCTAAGACGTTCTCCTGCGCAAGCGAGTAAATATCGGCGGTATCGTGCGGCTGACCCATCTTTTTATACGAATGAAAACTGCTTCTCTTTAGACGAACTATCGGCAGCCCGCGTTTCTTTACCCAAACGTCAGCCCAGTTTTTTAGGTCTTTACCGCTTGATCTTTCAAAAGCGCTAACCAGGTCAGACCATTCCGCATTATTATATTCGTGGTCCTTTAAGAAAGCCCTTACCGCGGTTTTAAATTCAGTTTCACCCAGATAAAATTCGGCCTGCTTTAAGAATCCCGGGGCTTTGTTATAGACAATATTTCCA
>JABDJV010000078.1 GCA_013003295.1 Pyrinomonadaceae bacterium
CGTCAAAAGATTGTAAAGTGTTGCGCCCAAAGCATAGATATCGCTCCGGACGTCGGCGCCCTGCTGAAGGATCGGTTCCACCTGAGCGTTGTATTTATGCGTGATAACCGCCAAAAATGTCGGATCGATCACACGAAGCATCTGTTCGATCGGTGAGTAATTCAGCGTTGCGGCGATAAATGTCTGATCAGTTATCGTGTTCGAAGCGCTTGAGTCTGTGCCCTTGGCGATTCCAAAATCGAGCAGTTTGATCTTGCCGCGAGAATTGATCTTTAAGTTCTGCGGTTTGAGGTCACGATGAATTATCGGCGGAGTTTGGTTATGCAGATAATCCAAACCATCGAGCAATTGGTCGGTCCATTCAAGAATGTCAGAAACGGGAAAAGGACTTTGGCGCACTTTCAGCATGTTTGCCATGTCTTCGCCATCAACGAGTTCCATCACGAGAAACTGCCGGTTGTCATCAGAAAAATAGTCTTTTACATGCGGAAAAGTTTCGTGGTTTATCTTAGCCAGCAGCTTTGCTTCGCGCTCAAACGCCGCGTGAACCATTTCCTGCGCGTTGGTCGTGTTGGAATTTGATAAATCTACGACAATCTCCTTCAGCGCGACCGAGGTATCAAAAACATTGTCGTGAGCCTCGTAAACAGCGCCCATACCACCTTGTCCGAGCTGGCGAAGGATTCTATATCGATCTCGTAAGACTTCATCTACAGAAAGCATAACCTTACCTATTATTTATCAAATTCTTATAAAAGAAAAGGTTTAACGAAAAATAATTAGAAGTCATTTCCTACATCCAAGCGCAGGAATTTCTGGGGAGGGATTTAAGGATACGATCAGGAATAAATACAGTAATTCGGGAAATACTTATATGTAATCATGAATCTGATCGGGTAATAATTTCGTATTTAACTAATGGGTGAGATAGCATGGACCAAAGATGAACGATTCTAAACGAATAAAAGAAAGCGAGATCACTGACGAAAACACTTATTTAAATCGCCGGAATTTTATCCGCGCGGGTTTATTGGCGGGAACGACGGTTGCCTCCGGGCTTGGATACCGTCTGCTTAATCCGCCGCCGCCCCGACCGGTCGAGACCGCTGATATCAAGGGCGTCACGAAATCGGGTAACGCAAGCCTTACCGACGAGCCCAATTCACTTGAAGAGATCGCAAATTACAACAATTATTACGAATTTTCCACCAGTAAGACCGGCGTCGCGGGAGCGGCTGAGAATTTCAAAACGCGCCCGTGGACCGTGTCGGTTGACGGCCTGGTCAGGAAGCCGAGGGTATTCGGTATTGAAGACATCTTAAAGATAGACCAGGAGGAGCGAATCTACCGGTTCAGATGCGTTGAGGGCTGGTCAATGGTGATCCCGTGGGTCGGTTTCCCGATAAAAAGGATATTCGACATAGTCGAGCCATTGGGGAATGCAAAATACGTTGCTTTTCAAACATTTTATGGGGGTTCAAATCCAAGGGGAGAGGGAGTCGATCTTCCGGAGGGTGCCAATGGCATGCAATCAAGCCTTTTTGCCGGGATTCCGTTTCCCTATGTTGAAGGTTTGCGGCTTGACGAAGCTCTTCATCCGCTTGCGATCCTGGCAACCGGGATTTATGGGAAGGTCTTGCCAAATCAAAATGGTGCACCGATCAGGCTGGTTGTTCCCTGGAAGTATGGTTTTAAGAGCATCAAGTCCGTTGTCAGAATTACCCTCACGAGCGAGCAGCCGCCAACAACCTGGAGCAAGGCAGCTCCAAACGAGTATGGATTCTATTCAAACGTAAATCCGGAGGTCGATCATCCGCGCTGGTCGCAGGCAACCGAAAGGAGAATTGGTGAGCTTAGCCGTCGTGACACGTTGATGTTCAACGGATACGGCGAAGAGGTGGCCGGGCTCTATAAGGGAATGGACCTTAAGAGGGAGTATTAGGAATCAGGAGTCAGGAGACAGGAAACGGGAGACAAGAGGCAGGAAACAGCAGAAAAGAGTCTCAGGATGGAGCAGGAATCACTAGACACGGGAATCAGATTTAACCGGTGGCTTCTAAGTTTAGCCACCTCGTTTACAAGGTGATAATGCGTGACATAATTCGCAGCGAGCTATCAGCGTGCGTTGGTTCCCGGACCAGAAGGACGGGAAGATGCAAAAGGACAACCGACGACATATTTTACTGACAACTGATCAATGACAGACACCAAGTTCAATAAATTTCTGCTCTTTATCAATGGGCTGGTGCCGTTGGGGCTTTTATCCTGGGACGGCTATTTTGGCCAGCTCGGTGCAAACCCGGTCGAGTTTTTTCTGCGCACAACCGGTATTTTAACCCTTTCGTTCCTGGTTTTAACGCTTTTGATTTCCCCGATGAGAAAGATATTAGGTTTAAACGGTTTGATCCGATTCCGGAGAATGCTGGGATTGTACGCTTTCTTTTACGGGCTCGTTCACCTCGTTACCTACAGCATTTTTGATAAAAGTCTGGATATTACTGCGATAGCCGGAGACGTTTGGCAGAGGCCGTTTATTGCTTTTGGGATGATCGCGCTGACCCTTATGATCCCGCTCGCGGTCACCTCGACAAATGGAATGATAAAACGCCTGGGCGGAAAGCGCTGGCAAAAGCTCCATCAATTGATCTACCCGATTGTTATCCTCGGCGTAGTGCATTTCTACCTCATTCAAAAATCCGATTTTACTTATCCGATAATTTTTGGCCTGATCGTGTTTTTACTTTTGGGATTTCGTTTTTTTGAAAGGTTGCAAAAGGCGGGAAACAAACGTTCGGTCACCTAGGCGTTTTTGTCAAACCGCCGGCGATAATCCTGGCCGCCCATGACGATGGTCTTGCTCATTTCGAACAGCCTTGAGCGGAGACGAACACCGATTCTGTCTTCGAGCGTCTCTTCTTTTGTGTTCTCGGGTTTATCCAGGAAGTTGGTTGTGAAAACGGTAAGCTTCTTGTCGTTATATCGGGTGTTGATAATGTGGGCCATGGTGTCCCGCACCCAGTCCGTGGGTTTCGAGGCACCAATCTCATCAAGCACAAGAATTTCTGCCTCCAAAACCGGGGCCAAAACCTTTAATTCAGACGACTGCGAAACGGCATTGTATGAGTCCTGAATTTCTTTCAGCAAAGATCCGAATTCATAAAACAGGCAGGTAAAGCCGCGCTCCGTCAATCCCTTCAGAATCGAAACAGCAAGATGTGTCTTGCCTACACCGACGCCACCCATCAACACCAGTCCCCTTTCAACGGCAGGGAATTCCATCGCCAGTCTGGAAGAATACGTAAAAGCCAATTCCTGAGTGGGGTTTTGAGATTTATAGTTGTGAAAATGGCAGTTTTCGTAACGAAACGGGATTCTCGCCTTCTCGATCAGATTAGAGTGGTTTCGCTTTTTACGGCATTGACAGGGTCGGACTCCTTTTCCGTCAACAAATTCCATTCCAGTGCCAAAACAGAGCTGGCAAACTTCAGTTTCCTCACCTGCATCCGATGCTTTTGATGCTCTCAGGTCCGGATTTGACCGGGAACTGCTTTTGTCGGGCGAAAACGGATGAATTATGGCTTTTTTTTGGGACATTTGAAAAAGAAGCTGACCAAAGTTTTAGACGAATTTATAAACTACTGAAGTATTTTTGTCGGAAACACAATTGGATTATAGCACCCAAAGTTCTGTTTTCAAGTTTCGTGAAAAATTAGGGGAAGATTGTGTATTCTGACCTCTTTAGAGGCAAAAATCCATGGTGCTTTTCGTTTTAACTCATGGGATGATCTGAAGCTTTCGCACCTCTCAAAAGGAATCGAACTCCGCCCATGAATCGAATAATCAGCTGTGTTATATTATGGTTTCTTTTAAGTCCAAAGTGATTTAATTATGAGTTTTGTACGTACAATCCTGATCAAACTAGGCCTTGCGGATCTTTCCGTCAGCCGGGCTCCGATTTCGGTGTTTTTGCTTGACGACGACGAACGGCGGCATCGTTGGTTCAGGAAGAGATTTAAAGGCGATCATTTGGAAATTGCGAAAACCGTTGAGGAAGCGAAGAAGCTCCTGCCAATCGGAACCTACGATGCAATCTTTCTCGATCACGATCTGCTTCCTCATCATTATACGTCCAATGATCATGATGATTTTGGCAGCACGGGATTTGCTGTTGCCCAATGGTTGTCTGACAACCCCGATGTGCAGCCGGCCGCCAGCGTAATCGTCCATACCAGAAACGCCGAGGCTTCGGTTAAAATGGTGGATAAACTGGAGGAATCCGGCCGACAGGTAGAGTACGTGGCTTTTCCGATGCTTGATGTGAAGATCAAGAACTATTGGAACAAATGATCATCCGCTGCATTCTTCCCATCGAAAAATCGAATTCTTGATACACTTGTGTTTGTGATTTCAAACAAATACGAATTGACAAAAAATGGCTGAAGAATGAGCCATAAAACTCTGCGGCACTATTTGGCTGATCGCTTTTTGCTTAACTCACTTTTTATTTCATCAATTTTAGCTTTCATGGCGCTTTTCGCCCGATCATCGGCTTGCTTCGGAAGTAGTTTTTCGAGCGCCATCATATAAGCTGTTTTTAAAGCGGTCTCCTTCGAAACCGAAACATGAGGTTTCACGCCGGTGCCTTCCCAG